>JBKPKC010000447.1:0-13828 GCA_046765595.1 Nitrospirota bacterium | reverse complement strand
GGCCTGATCCGAGGCACCGCCGGCAGAGGTTGGAAGCGTAAAGGTGTGTTTTTCTTCGAAGGAACGAACAGAATCTGTCAATCGAACTTTGCAAGCCAAGACCTGTTGTGAGAGCTGCTCCAACACACTGAGACGCTGCTCCAGCCGTCCGCGGCCGATGACCAGTTCGCCGACAAGGTTCAGCAGGCGCTCGAGTCGATCCCTGCTCACGCGAATGACTTCGCGGTCTTCACCCGTCGAATCTTTGGCCTTGACGGGATCGGCCTCCGGCGGGGTTTGAGCGGCTTCGACGGCGGCGGGCTCGGGCGTCGCCGGCTGAACGGGAGCCGCCTTGGCCACCGTTTCGACCACCATCGATGTCTGCTCCAAATGCTTGAGGCCTTTCATCGCCCCCGCAAAACGCTGCCGCACCGTTCCCGTCAAGGTCGGATCGCGGCGCATGAGCAGGCGCACGACGTCTACCGATCGGAGCAGCACGTCTGTGTGACCCGGCTGCACCTTGACGCGGCCTTCCCGCACTGCACCCATGAAATCTTCGATATAGTGGGTGAGGTCTCCGATCGACTGGAAGCCGACCGTGTACGCCGAGCCTTTGAGCGTGTGCGCCGTGCGGAACAGTTGGTTGATTAAATCCGGATTCTGGGGTTCTTTCTCCAACCGCAACAGTTGCGCCTCGAGGCTCTCAAGATATTCCTGCGCCTCGGGCGCGAAATAGGAGAGCACTTCAGGGTCCAACATCGGCATGAGATATTCATCGGTCAACGACGGGCCCGCCGCGGCGGCTGATGCAGGCTCTGACGGCGGTTCGAGGACAGCCGTCGCGACTTGGGCGACGGGCGGTGCGGGAACTGGTGCAGCGGCCGGCGCCGGGGCGCCGACCGGCCGTCCCTCCTGGATGTCTTGGAGCGTGTGGGTGACGCCGGGCACGTCATGGCGCAACTGCTCGAGTTTGCCGTCGTCCCGTTTCATAAGGAGTCTGATGACGCCGACGGCGTCGCCGATCGTGGACAGCAGCGCCGACGACACGGGAATTTTGCCGTCCCGCACGGCAATCATGCAGGCCTCGACCGGATGCGCGATGTCCCCGATCACCTTGAAGCCAATGGTGTGCGCGGAGCCTTTCAGCGTATGGGCGGTGCGATAGAGCGAGTGAATCGTCTCCGCGTCGCCGGGATTTTCCTTCAAGCGATTGGTCAAGACTTCCAGCGTCTGGAGATATTCGTCGGCTTCCGGGGCAAAATAGGACAGGACTTCGGCATCGATGGCGGGCACCAGATAATCCGGCGCCAGTTCCTCGGCGCCGCCCGACGTGTCGGAGGCAGGTAACAACGCGGCCACCTCTTTCTTCCAATGGGCGCTGACGGCGGGATCTTCAGCACCGCCTTGTTTCACCACGTCGAGCTGGGACTGAAACGCCTCGACCATCCCGCGGAGGATCCCGACCGTCTTCAGCCATAGGGACGGATCGATCGCGGTCGACTGCTCCAACGTCGTCTCGAGCAGTTCTCCAAGGAGCGAAAGGCCGCTAAACCCGTAAATCCCGGAGGCCCCACGCACTTTATGCGCCCACACGTACTGGTTCTGCAGTTCCTGCGGACTGGGCAGCGCGTCACCGGGGGGATTGACGGCGGCGGAAAGCGCGGCGAGCGCTTCTGCCGCTTCCATGATAAAGATATCGAGGAGGCCCTGACGGTCCAGTTCCGAGCTCATCCGATCCTTTCTGACCCGGAGCGCCGTGTCAGCGGACGCTCCGGGCACCAGACCTTAGGCCAGCTTGAACTGCGCAACCGAGGCCGACAGACCATCGGCGAGCTTGGCCATGTCTTCGACGGTCACCCGTGCGGCGTCGGTGGCTTTCTGCGTCGCGACGGCACCGCCGGTGAAGTCCTTAATTGAGCGACCCACCTGATCGGTAGACGCCGTCTGCGTGGCCGCTGAATGCGCAATGGTTTGCGCCAATTCGGCGGAACGCTGTGCGATGCCTGAAATTTCGTTGAACACTTCACCGGTACGCAGCGCGGAAGCCGATCCCGCTTCCACCGCCTGGGTTTCCTGCTCCATGGCGACGACCGCGTCCTGGGTTTCTGTTTGAATGACCTTCACGAGATCGGCGATTTCTCTGGTCGCCTGCGTGGAGCTTTCGGCCAGTTTCCGCACCTGGTCGGCGACGACGGCGAACCGCGCTCCGGCCTCGCCGGCGCCGGCCGCCTCGATGGCGGCGTTCAACGCGAGGAGGTTCGTTTGATTCGCGATATCCCGAATCGTCGACACGATTTGCGAAATTTCCAACGACCGATCGCCCAGGCCCTTGACCTGCTTCGACATGCGTTGCACCGCTGACCGGATGCTCTGCATGTCCTGCACTGTTTCCTGCACCGCGACACGACCGCGCTCGGTGGCTTGCAACACTTGCTTGGCGGATTCTGAAGACGCACCGGCAGTCTCCGCGACTTGGCGCATTTGCGCAGCGAGCTGTTCGACGGCGCTGAGTGTCTTGACCGACTCGTCCGCTTGGTGTTTGGCGGTTCCGGCCATCTGACCGGCGCTGTCCCGAAGCGTACCGGCGGACTTATTGACGCGCTCAGCGGCCTCACGGACCTGTTTGAGCAATTGTCCGAACCGGGCGATCATGAGGTTGAAACCGTCCGCCAGGTTTCCGAACATGTCGGCCGTCACTTCACCGCGCTTCGTCAGGTCGCCTTTACCGACGTCGGAGACGAGCACGAGGAAGTTCATCAACCGCTTCTGCATCTCGTCGCGTTCGCCTTCCGACGTCACGAGTGCGGTGATACGGTCCAACATCGTGTTGAACGAGCTGGCCATCTGGCCCAACTCATCCTTCGACGTAATTTTGGCGCGTGCTTGGTAGTTGCCACTCGCCGCTTGTTGAGCGACGCTGGCGACCTGTCCGATACCCAGTGACAGTTTGTGCGCCACCCAGTATCCGAGGGCCAAGCCCAACAGCACGGCGGCGATACCGCCGACGACCAGAATCAAGGTCGCGTTGGAGGCCATGGCTTTGGCTTCATCCGAAAGGTCTTTTGCAACCTCGGACATGGTCTTGATCTGCTCGGCGTGGCGGGCCGTCACTTTTTCGAACGCGGGGCTCAAGCTCACCGTGATGGCGAGGGCGCCCAATTCGCGCATGGCCAAGGCCTGACCGCTGGACAACGACTTGTTCTCGAAGCTCTCTTTGATCGTGTTGATCGCGGCGTCGCCTTGATTGAAGAAGTCGGCCAGCGCCGTCTTCAGTTCGGCCAGGTCCTTGGCTTCATCGCGCCCCGAGCTCGAGGTTCGATGGGCCGTCTTCTCATAGCCCGCAACCAGGCGCTCGATTTCCGCGCGGTACGGCGCAATATCCTTCAACTCGATTTCGAAGTCCGAGGCGCGCGGCGTCCGGGAGACGTCCACCAAGGATTCGTGGTAACGGTTCAAGTTGAAGAGGAGCTGGTTGAAGTCGGTTAACGCAATTGTATAGTCGACGTACATCGTTTCCGCTTGCGTGGACAAACGGCCGTTCGTCACGATGCCGACCCCGGCCATGGCGGCGATAATCACACCGACCAAGGCGAACACGGTCAGCAGTTTGGCCTGTGTTTTTAAGTTTTCAAACCATTGAAAAAAGTTGAGCCTCATGGGAACCTCCTCCTTCTCGCTTGCGATACGCTCGAGCCTTAAGCCTCACACCCTGTCTTGACGATCTTCCATTCAGCCGGTGCCCTCAAAATGGGAAAGAACGACGGACGTCTCCAAGACGCCGCGCAACCGGTCTTCCAGGTTCACGACGGTGGAAACGAAAGGATTGCCGCCGTCGCCCGTCCCGACCGGAGCGGGTAAAAACTGATCCTTCGACAGGGTGCGAATTTCGGGAACCGTGTCCACCAAGACCCCGACTTGCCAGTTGCCGTGCTTGACGACGACGGCATACTTAAGGGCGTTCTCAGCGGCGAGGCCGATCATCTGCCGCAAATCGAGCAACGGTACGACTGATCCGCGCAGGTTCGTGACGCCGACCAAACCGGCCGGCATTCCGGGAACGGGCGTGATGGATTCCACCACGAAGACTTCCCGCACGTTCTGCAGATCAATCGTGAACAGTTCGCCTCCCAAGGTCACAATCGCCGCCCGCATCGTGCCCGCACCGGCCGTGGTAGCGGCGCCGCCCTGGGCGGCAGCCGTCGGATCGGTGTTCTGACCTGCGAGGGAGATCGCGCTCTGTGCAGCAGCCATGGCCGTTATCCCAATACCCGCTTCACTGCCGCGAGCAATTCTTCACCCTTGAACGGCTTGCAGACATGGGCATTGGCACCCTGCTGCTGGCCCCAAAACTTGTCGCTTTCGTTGCCTTTGGACGTGCAAAGAATGATCGGAATGTTCTTGGTCCGATCGTCGTTCTTGAGGTCGCGGCAAGCCTGGAAGCCGTTTCGGCCTGGCATGACGACGTCCATCACGATCAGATCGGGCTTTTCACCGACCACCTTGTCTTCGAGCTTCTCGGTATTGGGAAACGAGACCACCGTATGGTTCGCCCCTTTCAACACGCCCTCAATCACTTGCAATTCGGCGTAGGAATCGTCCACGACTAGAATCTTGCTCATCGGTTCTCTCCTTGGTTCTGGTTATGAATGACCTTCGCTCTTATGACGACGATTACTTGAGAGGCAGTACGAGGCTGATCGCGCCAGCCAAGTCCCCCTCCTTCCACCCCTCTTTATGACCGCCCGTAATATCCTTGCTGCCCTTCGGCGCGCCGTGGCATGACAAGCAGGACGCCGCGGCATATTCGGGATCCATCATACGCAGCACCGGACGCCCGTCCACGACCGTATTGCGCACGTAGGTCTGGCCCTTGGGGTGGCGCGGGTCGTTGAACATCCGAAGCACCTCGGCTTCGAAATCGTCCGGCCGGTTGTTGACGTTGCGATAATCGATGCCGGTCAGCTTCAGCCTCACGCCGGTCTTCTTATAGAAGTTTTCTCCGGTTTTCCGTGCAAAGACGGCGGGGATGAAGCCTTTGAACCCGATGCCGGCCCGGTTGATCACCGGTTGCGCCTCATCGACGACTTCTTTTTCTGCCTCGACCAAGGCGAGGTACAGCGGCGCCTGAGGAACGGCATTGGGAATTCGCAGATCGATTTTGGTTTTCTTCTTGAAGCGCTCGATCACCTGGGCGGCCATGTAGTCGCCGGTAAAGCCCTTGTTGGCCTTTGCGGCATCGTTGATGTTTCCCATCTGCTCCGACATGACGCCACGGCCGATCTTCACCAGATCGATCAAGTGTTCCGCCACTTCGGCCTCGTTGCCCGCCAGGACCGGGCTCGCGTGACAGAGCAGAGCCAGTGCCGCAATCCCGCCCGCCATCCGCCAATTGCACCATGTCGCGTTCATACCCATCCTCCTTCGTGATGTCACTTGATCGGATTCTGCGTTCCTTTTCTCATTCTTCGCGCTCATCGCCTAGCAATAACAATTTTTTTGCAGGCATGGCGCCGACACTCGCAGCTCACGACGCACACACACACGCCTTTCGAAACCTGCGGGCGACTCTGCAAAGGTTGTGCTTATGCGTGATCGCAGAGCAGCGGAACGAATACCGAATACAAAACGCTTGCTGTTTCACAGATTTACGTACTCTACACAGGAACATCGATCCTTCCCGTTCGTCGCATGATTGTTCAGGTTGCGACAAAATGATGCCGTTTGGGCAAAAATTGGCCACTCGAGCGGTCGTATGACTTGCCGGTTGCGCTGCCGCGGTCAACCCGGTGAGACGCGCCGCAGACGCTCCACGACAGGCAGCCAGGTGAGCATGGGAAACGAATGTTCAGCTGGAGTGGGTTGGGGCGCCGGCCGTGGACTGACGAGGAGCTCTCCGGTGGAGAACGCTTCAACGCCAGAGGAAGTGATCAGCAGGAGGCGCGAGCGCACCCCGGCCCACGGAACCGTGACTCGGACCAGCGGATCGAGCGTGCGAGGCCCAGTTGGACGCAACGGGACACAAGCCGGCCGATCATGGCCCCCATTTCGGTATGCGTGCCGCTGTACGGCAGCTTATGTCGCCCCTCGAGACTGCTCGCAATCACCACGGCATCGGTTCCTGTCCCCGTGGCCAGCGACGCTTTTCGACCCCTGCTTCGGACTCTGTTCTGGATCAAGGTTCCCGTCTTGCTCTCCGTCGCGACCTGTACGGCTCCCACGAGCGCCGTCATCGTCAACGTCGCATTCGTGATCAGGATGATATTGATCGTCCCGTGCCTATGGCGGTGAGACGCGGTAGACGGGGGACGCTCCCCTGCCCGAACGGCGTTGGTGACACCGACCGTGCAGAAACATTCGATCCAGACGGGACCCGATTCCTCACGGTCGACGACGAGCTGTTTCATCGGGACGGCCGTCATGAGGCCGACCACCGGCGTCATGGCCTTGTACCGTACGGCCAACCGGCCCAGGTCGCGTGCCGGATCTCTATAGGCGGTTGACATCGCGCGTTTCTGCGCCGACGGGTTGGCCGGAACCTCGTGATTGAGAATGGAACGCGCGCGCAGGATCCCTCCGCCTCTGGGGGCGGAGGAGATGATCCGATACAAGCGCTTCAATTCGATGATCAGCGTTCCCTGACAGATGCGATAGCTGATGCGTCCGTGCTTCACCGTGCTCCTCTTAGTCGCCCAGCAACCTGGTCAGCGCGGCAAGCAGACGAGTATTGTCCTGCCGTCTGCGCACGGCCACGCGAATCATCCGGCCCGTGCAGCCTTGAAACGACGAACAGTCGCGGATGAGGATGCCACGGCGTCGAAGCGCCACCGTGATTGCGGAGGCGCGATGGGACGGCGGCAGCTCGAGCAGTACAAAATTCGCGGCAGAAGGGATCACGCTCACGCCGTCGATCGAAGACAGCCGTGCCGCCATCCGTGCGCGTTCCGTCTCGACGTACGCCAGGCAGCGTCGGCCGTGGCGCACGTCCGCCATCGCCGCTTCTGCCGCCTGTTGAGCCGCCGCATTGACCGTCCAGGGCGGCTGCGCCCGTCGCAGCGCCGAGGCGACGGGGCGCGAGGAGAGACTGTAGCCGATCCTCAAACCCGGCAGGCCGTAAAACTTCGTGAAGCTCCGAATGATGATCAGGGATGGATAGGAAGAGAGACGAGGCACACAGCTCAGCGCCTCGCAGTACTCGATGAACGACTCATCCACGACGATCCAGGCGCCGGCACGATCGGCCGCATCAAACAGCGCTTCGAGGTCGTGGCGGCCGCAGGGCCTTCCGGTGGGACTGTTGGGGTGACACACGAAAACAGCGTCGACGGCTGCCTTGCCGTGCCGCTGTATCGCGAGTCGCGCGACCACCTCGTCTAGCGGCGGCCGGAATGCCTGCTCTTTCTTCGCCAGGATCATGGTGGATCGGCCGCCGGCACGTTCCACGGCACGGGCGTATTCCGCATACGTCGGCCCCACAATGAGCGCCGAGCGGATGGATAACACACGGGGAATGAGATCGACCAGCTCCGTGGCACCGTTACCGATCACAATCCGTTCGCCGGCAAGCTGCCATCGGCGCTGGAGCGCTTCCTTGAGTCTCGCGCAGTCGGGATCCGGATAGTGGTGGACCAAGGGGACGGCACGGCGGACTGCGCGGAGAGCGCGGGGCGAGGGTCCCAAAGGGTTGATGCTCGCGCTGAAATCGAGGATGGATCCGATGGCGCGGCCTAGTTCGCGGGCCGCGGCGTGCACGTTGCCTCCATGCACCTCCGCTCGGCTTACCGCCATAGAATCCTCACCGCCGCCGCGATCGCGATGAGATACGCGACGGTCATGATCTGTTCGGCTCGCTCCACATGCCGGACCGTCAGTGGCGCCTCCGCGTCGCCCAGTAAGGGCCGGTCCGTCCGGCTGCCTCCATACCAATTCGCGCCGCCAAGCTGAATACCCAGGGCGCCGGCCATCGCGGCTTCAGGCCTTCCGCTGTTCGGGCTGGGATGCTTATGCCCATCCCGTAGCAACACGGCGCTGCTGCGTGCCATGGCCTTGGCGCTGAACAACACGAGCCCTGCGGCCCCGGCGATCAACCATGCCGTCAGACGTGCAGGGAGCCAGTTCGCGATATCATCGAGCCGCGCCGAGGCCCAACCAAAATCGCGATAGGCCTCGTCTCGATGTCCCACCATGGAATCGAGCGTGGAAACGGCCTTGTACGCGAGCGCCAACGGCGGTCCTCCGGCCGCGAGAAAGACTAACGGCGCAATCACCCCGTCGCACGCGCTTTCGGCAACAGTTTCCACGGCCGCTCTGACCACCTCGGATTCGGGCAAGTCTTGTGTGTCTCGTCCGACGATCATTCCAACCGCCTGGCGGGCGCGATCCAACGACCCCGCTTTCAAGGCGGACGACACCGCTCGAATATGGTCGACCAAATCTCGCCAGGCCAGCGTCGTCGCCGCCACCGCGATTCCGATGCCTCTGCCTACCCACTCATGAATCGAGGTCCCGGCCTCGATCAATGCCCAGCCGGCCATAAACGCCGTGGCCGGCAATCCGAGCGCCAAGAGTGTGCCGGCGATGCGCACCGACAACCATCCCGTGCAGCGTCGGCGAATTTGCCGATGCACCTCCGCGATAACACCGCCCATCCAGCGTACGGGATGCGGCATCATCCGTGGATCGCCGATCGCCGCATCAAGCGCGCAGGCCGCCACTACGTCGAACGGCGTCATGACTGGGTGAGAAGCAGCGGCATGAGGAGCAGGAACATCACTTCGATGAGCTCGTTGGTGGCGCCGAGCGTATCGCCGGTGATGCCGCCGAACATGGCGCGATAGAAGGTCGTGGCGAGCCGGCTCGAGAGAGCACCGGCGAGCAACGCCGCCAGCGCCGGGATCGCCCCGAGGGCCCAGATGACCAAGCCTGAGACCACGACAGTCGCGCCCAGGACATGTCGGCCCGACAAATGCGCAAGAAATGGGGCGGCTAAGCCTCCCTCTGGGCGGGCATAGGACGCTCGATAGGCGCCGACGACCATGGCCCATCGTCCCATAGCCGGCATAGACAGCAATATAGGCATACGCAGCGTTTCGGGAAGGGCAACCAGAGCCGCATAGCGCAGTATCAATGAGAGAAAGAGCCCGGTCGCCCCGATCGCTCCAATCCGAGGATCGCGCATGATGGTCAGACGATCCGACGCCGTGCGTCCACCGGCCAGTCCATCGAGCGTATCCGCCAATCCATCCTGATGCAGGCCTCGCGTCATAGCCACCAGCAGCAGAATCACCAACGCTGCCCCAACTTCGCGAGGCAGCCATCGCGCGACGAATGCATCGGTCGCGGCAAGGACTCCGCCAAGCAGAATGCCGACGAATGGATACCACAGCATTGACTCGGCCAATTCATCGGGCGCCGGATCATGGAATTCCTTCGTCAGGGGAACGGCGGTCAAGAACTGCCAGGCATAAATCAATGGCTTCAAATGAGTCGTCACGCGCTCCGCTCCGAGACACCCGCTTCATCGAACGTGGCCATTTCGGTCAGCACTTTGATCGCCGCCTGGACCACCCCCATTCCCAGACACGCGCCTGTACCCTCTCCGAGCCGGAGATCGAGGTCAAAGAGCGGCTTTAACGTGAGCCTGTCGAGCAGCACGCGATGCCCTCTCTCGACCGAACGGTGCGAGGCGATGAGATAGGGCCGGCAGCGCGGCTGCAGGCCAGTGGCGATCAGGGCGGCCGCCCCTGCGATGAATCCATCAAGCACGACGGGCACCCGGGCCGCCGCACCACCCAGAATCAACCCAGCCATGCCGGCGATTTCGAGGCCGCCCACTTTGGACAGCACATCCAGGGCGTCGCGCGGGTCCGGTCGATGGTAGGCCAGCGCCCGCTCGATCACGGAGATCTTTCTGGCGAGGCCATGCTCATCGATACCTGTTCCCAAGCCGGTCACCTCCTCGACCGCCGTTGCCGTCATGACCGCGGCGATCGCCGCACTGGCCGTGGTGTTGCCGATGCCCATTTCGCCGGTGCCAATCAGCCCGATGCCCTGCCGAACCGCGTCGGCGGCAAGCTCGATGCCGATTACGAGCGCCTGTTCCGCCGTCGGCCGGTCCATGGCCGGCGCGCGAAGCATGTTCTTGGTGCCCCGCATCAATTTCCGGTCGATGAGGCCTGCGACGGTGCCGAAGTCATGGGCGACCCCGATGTCGACGACACGGACTTCAACCCCGGCGTGGCGGGCCAAGACATTGACGCCGGCGCCGCCCCTGAGAAAGTTCAGCACCATCTGCGCGGTCACATCTCGGGGATAGGCGCTGACGCCTTCGTCGACAACGCCGTGATCCGCGGCAAAGGTAACGACCATCGCGCGCGGCACGGCGGGTTTGCACTCACCGGTAATCGCACAATACTGGACCGCCAATTCTTCGAGACGGCCCAAGCTGCCTTGCGGCTTCGTCAACCGGTCCAGCCGTCGCTGCGTCTCCGCGGCAACGGCGGCGTCCGGCTCTCCTATCTGCTCCATCACGTCCGCCAGATTCATCGTCCCTCTTTCTTGAGCGACAAGGGAATGCCGCTCACGACGAAATACACGTCGTCCGCGACTTCCGCCACCAGCCGATTCACCTCTCCGGCCAGTTCTCGGAAGCGGCGTGATCCCGAGTTAACCGGGACCAATCCCATGCCCAATTCATTCGACACGAGCACGACGCGTGCATCGCTTCGCCGGACCGCATCAAGCAACGCTTTGGTCTGCTCGATGATTTCCGTTTCCTTCGTTCCCCGCTCGCATTGATTGGACAACCACATGGTGAGACAATCGACCAGGATTGCGCGGTACTTGCGCCCCTCTTCGGTGAACCATGCGCTGAGCTCGAGCGGCACTTCCTTTGTCACCCAGGCAGAGGATCTCGATTGCCGGTGCCGGGCGATCTTTGTGGCCATTTCTTCGTCCAGGCCTTCACCGGTGGCCACAAAGGCGCGGGGCGTGGTCTTGGCGAGGCCTTCTGCTGCGAGCCGAAGCGCCACGTCGCTTTTTCCAGACGAAGCACCACCGACGATGAACACAAGGCGGGAGCGATGGCGGCGCGAGCGCATGGTCTAGACTCCCGCCTGCATGATCCGATCGATCATCGACATGTCGAGATGACGCTCGACCAGGTCCGCCAAGCGGTCGAGTCTGGCATCGAGCGACGCATGCGGAGTCTCGGGGAGCGCGCTCCATCCTTTTTGCCGCCGAAGGCGGTTGAGCCACCATCGGCGGAACGGCGTTTGATCGAAAATCCCATGCAGAGAGGTTCCGAAGAGCCGTCCGCCCTCACGGTCCATCCCTTCGGGCCGCAGCGCGGCAGTCGAGACGCCGTTCAGTTGGAGCAACGGCTGCGCGCCCGGAGCAACAGCGATTCGACCCATTCTGAGTTGATATCCGACAATGGGGCATCCGCTTTGACGATGCCGTCCTGACACCTGTTCCACGATTTTTGGCGCGGCAAAGGTCGTCTGGACTGGCAGCATGCCCAGCCCCTCCACCTGGTCCTGAGATGATTCGACGTGATCGGGATCACGAATCGTGTCGCCCATGAGTTGATAGCCGCCACAGATCCCACCCACCGTGCCCCCGTCGGCCAAGACACGGCGGGCCAGACGATCGAGACCCTGTGCGCGCACGAATTGCAAGGCTGTGACCGTGTGCTTCGAGCCCGGAAAGAGCAGGGCATCCAGCGGCCTGGTGGTGCACTCATGGAGGCGCACGACTTCGACGTCCGGCTCCCCCGCCAGCGCTTCGAAGTCCGTAAAGTTTGAAATGCCGGGCACATCGACAATCCCGACGACGACCCGGTCATCCCGTTGAGACGTGCGCCGGTGCCCCCCGTCCCATCCCAATGCATCCTCTTCCGGCACGTGCAAGTCACCCCAGTGCGGGAGAACGCCGGTGCAAGGCAATCCGGTTTCGCGTGAGACGCGCGCTATCCCTTCCGCAAGCAGCTGCGGCTCGCCGCGGAATTTGTTAATGACGAACGCCTTCAGATGCCGGCGATCAGCGTCGTCGAGCAGCGCCCACGTGCCGACCAGAGAGGCAAAGACGCCTCCCCGGTCGATGTCGCCGACCAGCAGCACGGGGGCCGCCGCGAACTGTGCCATCTGCATGTTCACGATATCGCCCTGCCGCAGATTCACTTCGGCGGGACTGCCGGCCCCTTCCAGAACGATGACATCGAATGCATCATGGAGCCGGTGAAACGTCTGCTGGACCGTGCGCCAATAATCTCGACGGAGGCGGCCGAAGTCCTTGGCGGATAATGATCCGGCGACCTCGCCGCCGACGACGAGCTGCGCCGTCGTATCCGATTCAGGCTTGATCAAGATAGGATTGAAGTCGGCGTGCGGCGCCAGACGGCACGCCGCCGCCTGCACGGCTTGTGCACGGCCGATTTCCTTGCCGTCCGGCGTGACAAACGAATTGTTCGACATATTTTGCGCCTTGAAGGGCGCGACGCGCCGCCCTTGGCGGACGAATACCCGGCATAAGGCGGCCGTGAGGACGGACTTCCCGACGTGGGAGGCGGTCCCTTGGATCATGAGGGTGCGCGCGCCCATGCTATCGCTCCTGATCGGCTCCGCCGGCGTCACGCTCCCAGAGAAACTCCGGTTCACCTTGTGTCTTTGCGACCCATCGAGCCCAGACAAACAATGCATCGCTGAGCCGATTCACAAACTTCACGACCTCGGCATCCAGCGTTTCCTCTCTCGCCAAGCGTACGCAGATCCGCTCGGCGCGGCGGCAAATCGTCCGCGCTTGATGCAACGTCGCGGAAACCTTTCCACCGCCGGGAAGAATAAATTCCTTCAGCGGCGCCAAGTCTTTTTGACATCGGTCGATCATGCGTTCGAGTCGAGCGGCGTCCTGCGCCTTGATCGTCGGCATGTTCTTGAATGTCTGTCCCGGGGCGGTCGCCAGCAAGCTGCCCACATCAAACAGCTTGTTTTGGACCCAGCGAAGATCCTGCTCCAGTTGTTTGGTGGATTCCGGGGCATGACGCCCTTCCCCATTCATCGCCCGCGCCAATCCGACCGAGGCATTAAGTTCATCGACGGTCCCATACGCCTCGACGCGGAGGCTGTCTTTTGAAACCTCCTGGCCGCCGGCCAATCGTGTCTGACCCCCGTCACCCGTCCTGGTATAGACTTTGGTTATACGCACCGTCCCCCCTTATTGCGGCTTCCCAATAGATGACGGCCCGCGCTCGCCGTCGACGACCTGCTGAAGACAGCGGGGACAGAGGCAGTCGTGAAATGATTGTTCGATCCAGGTCATCTGCTGTTCGGTCACTCCGATGTTGGCGCACCAGCAGCCGTATTGACCACACACGAAACGCTCCTTGCAGCACTCGCACACTTTGGAAACCGGTCCCCTCATGTCATTTCCTACAACGGGACGTCAAAATTCACCCGCACCCCGCCGAACACCGAGCGAATGGGCGTGCCGAAGAACAATACTTCTTCGTATTTTCGATTGAAGATGTTGTCAGCCCTTCCATAAATCTGGACCGCCTTATTCACGTCATAGCTAAAAGAAGCGTTCCACACATAGAAGTGCGGGAGTGTGTCGACGTTGTTCGCGTCATTGAACCGCTGCCCTACGAACCGACCTTCCAGATTCGCGCGCAACGCATCGATCGGCTGGTAGCTCAAAATCGCGGACCACTGGTTGAGCGGCCATTGCGGCAAGCGTGTGTCGGCATTGTTCGTTTCGTTTCTCGCACTGGTGTGGGTGTATTGAAACTGTATGTCCAAACTTTTGATCCAAGGCTGATCCTGGATGAGCTTCACCTTGGCGCTCGCTTCCACAC
>JBKPKC010000446.1:0-3722 GCA_046765595.1 Nitrospirota bacterium | reverse complement strand
CGTCGGTCTCGTCTCAACGCTCTGTTTCTGGCTCGCGAGCAAGTCCAGTCATCGAAACGTGTGAATATGACACCATCTAATCGCTCTCCAGAATCACAACGGTACGTTCCCTCGCGCCGAGTCGGGAGTCCGTTTCATCCGCGGACCTTCTGGAACCTGGTGCGCACGACCATATCCAAATGGAACGAAGACCCGACGCTGCGCTTCGGTGCGGGACTGGCCTACTATACGGCCTTTGCGGTCGTCCCGCTCGTGTTTATCGTCGTGGAAGTGGCGACCTCCCTCGTCGGACGGAGTGCGGCAGAAGGATTGGTGCTGGAGCAGGTTCAACGGCTCACGGGGGACCAAGGCGCGCAAGCCGTCGGACATCTCCTCGACAGCTGGCAGAAAAGCGGCGTCGGATGGCTGGCCAGGGTCGTGGAGGTGGCCGCGCTGTTTTTTGCACTGGCCGGCGCTTTCGATCTCTTGCAGGACGCCCTCAACTGCATTTGGGGCGTGGAACCCAAACATGCGGGCGGTGTCCTCACACAATTCCGGCGCCGCTTCTTATCGATTCTCGGCGTGCTCGGGACGGCCTTCCTGCTGCTGGTGTCGCTGGTCTTGACCGCAATGGCCGAAGTGCTCACCTCGCATCTTCCCGGCTCGCCTGCGGTGAACATGAGCATCGCCGGGGTGATCTCGTTCGCTTCCGTCGCGGTGTTGTTCGCAATGATCTTCAAGCTGTTGCCGAAGGCCAAGGTGGCCTGGGCCGACGTGTGGATCGGCGCAGCCGTGACGGCGGTGTTGTTTTTTGTCGGTCGATGGTTCGTGCTGCTGTATCTTGGCAAAACACTCATCGTGTCGCTGTACGGAAGCGCTGGTCCCCTCGTCGTCATTCTTTTGTGGGCGTTCTACTCGGCCCAAGTGCTGCTCTTCGGTGCAGAATTCACGGCGATTTATGCCAGTGAGTGCGGGTCTCGACTCGTTGCGGCGGACGATGCGGTGGCGGTGAGGGAGCCGGCCAAAAGCAACGAGGAGGCACGGCATGACGGGAGACCGGCCGATACCAGATAATGCTTTGGTAAAGAACGTACATTCATGATCAGCAGGAGGTGGCCCATGCCCACGTACATCATCCAATCCCAGTGGACGGACCAAGGCATTCGAAACGTGAAGGATGCCGCCAAGCGCCTCGATGTCGGCAGGAAGCGGCTCAAGGAGATGGGCGGGGAGATCAAGGCATTTTATCTCACCACGGGAGCCTACGATATGTTGGCCGTCGTCGAAGTCCCTGACGACGCGACCTTGGCGGCGCACGTCTTGTGGCTTGGTTCGCAAGGCAATCTGCGGACGCAAACCGTCAAAGCATTTACGGAGGACGAATTTCGGCACATCGTCGGCGATTTGAAGTAAACTCACCGGCCATCCACGGCCATGCGCGGGGAGGTGGGGTGAGGCCGTCCGTGCCGGCCCGACGTACACGGTTCAATGCGATGGGAGACGGTTTCGACTGACGAGTGGAATGATGGATCCGAGCTTTTGGCATCAACGGTGGCAGAGGAGTGAAACCGGCTGGCATGAAATCCGGGAGAACCCGCTCTTGGTGCAGTATTTCAACCAGCTGGCTCTCCCAAAACGCGGTCGTGTCTTTGTGCCGTTGTGCGGAAAGACGCTGGATGTTTCCTGGCTGTTAGCCCACGGCTGTCGCGTCGCGGGAGCTGAGCTGAGCCAGCTGGCCGTCGAGCAATTGTTCCTGCAGCTAGGAATGCAGCCCGAAATCACGCGAGAGGACGACATCGATCGATGGAGCGCGGACGGAATCGACATCTTTGTCGGCGATATCTTTGCCCTCTCCCGCAAGGTACTCGGCAGAGTGGAGGCGGTGTATGATCGCGCCGCATTGGTCGCGCTCCCTCCACCGGCGCGGCATCGCTATGCGGCGCATCTGATGCAGTTGACGAACAAGGTGCCGCAGCTGCTCATTTGCTATGAGTACGATCAAGCGGCGATGGAAGGGCCTCCTTTTTCGGTGAATGCAGAAGAAGTGCATCGGCATTACGACGAGGCCTATGAGCTGACCCTTCTTGCGAGCACGCCTGTCTCCGGTGGATTAAAAGGAAAAGTTCCCGCTCAGGAGATTCTCTGGCGGCTCACGCCAAAGTCGGCGTCCTAGGCGTTTGCGCCGCACCTCCGTCATCCCAATTCCTACCGTCTAGCCCAACCAACCGAGTGGCGCTGTAGGAGTATTCCTTCAACTAGGGAACTCCCCAGTTATTGGCCCTCGGCCCAGGTCTGAATATAGGGCAGACAAGAGAGCCGTTCGTCTTCGGGCGTGAACGAGGAGGGATATTATGCCTCGGGTGTCCCCTATGTCGTATGAACGACCCATGGCGGTTGCTGGTGATCTCGAGGGGAGTGAGTTAGAAAGCGACGAATCCGCGCTGCACACCCGCATGAAACTCGGAGCCGCGTGGTCTTCTGCCACGCTGGTCGGCGTGGCGGCTCTGGCCTACTCGTCATTCGCGCAACTGCCGCCGCCGCTGACCATGCTGGCGCTCGCGGTGTTCATCACCGCCTATGCCGCGTATGGCTATTTCGCCGCGAACAAGGACACGCTCCAATTTGCTGATTCGCTCTATTACATGGGTTTTCTGTGGTCCCTGTTTGCCCTTCTGGCGGTATTCGTCATCTGGCCGGCGCCCAAGCTGACGGCTGACGCCGTGGTCACGGCCTTCGGCTACGCGCTCGTCTCCACATTCTGCGGCATGCTGCTGCGGCTCGTCACGCTCCAGTTCCACGACACGGTTGCCGACCGGGCTGCGCAGGCCCAAGACACGATCGACCGCCGCGTCGCGGCGCTCACGCAGGAGATCACCGACGCGACGACGGAAATCACGGCCTTTCGAGAACGCGCAGCCAATGATCTGGGCGGCACGCTCTATGATCTTGTGCACGCATTGGCCGGCGTTCGTGAAAAAATCGCCGACCAACACCTGCGAATGGCCAAAGCGACGAGCGACGGCTTTCAAGCGACGTTGCAGGAGATTCTCAGCCGCCTGTCGGCCATACACGTGCCCCAGGACATGCTCACCTCCGAGGTGGCGAAAGTCGTTGCCGCCTTGGGAAAACAGGGCGAACACTTCGGCCAGGCCGCGCAGCGTCTGGAGGCGAGTTTGCGACAGGCAGCGGACACCGTGACGGGGTTTGCTGAGTCGCTGTCGGGATCGGCAGCCGCGAAGCAGGTCGGAGCCGCGATTGACGATTTGTCGAGCAGGATCAGGGAACGCACGGACCAATTCGTCGAGATGACGACGGCGTTGGAAAAAAGCCGGACGGATTTGGACGGCCAACTCGGCAACCTCCAGTCCCTCCGCGCCGCTGTGTCGATGGTGTCCGGGCAGCTGTCGGCCTTCGAAACGGAGTTGAAGGACATCGCGTCCGCCTCGATGTCGGCGGAACTGAAAAACGGTCTCATCAGCGTCCAGAAGGCCATCCGCTCCAGCTTGGACGCGAGCAAGGCCATCGAATCCACAATGCGTGACGTCCTGTTTTTTATGAAGGAGCGGGTCACCGAGGAGCGTTCCGGTGGGAGAAACTGAATCGCGTTCACAGTGGGTGTTCGGCTTGTCGCTGGTGCAAGTGGTGCTGCTGCTCTTCTTCGCCGCAGCGATTGTGTATGTGACGGAGCACGCGGAGGTCAGCGGACAAGAACCGCAAGCCGTCGCCGGAGAGACGGCGGTCCC
>JBKPKC010000445.1:0-4220 GCA_046765595.1 Nitrospirota bacterium | reverse complement strand
ACCTCGCGCTCAGAAGCTCGGAGGCGGCGACGGACCGAGTCCCGACTAGCACCGGCCGTTGCTGGGCACGCAAGTCTTTGATGCGCTCGACGACCGCATTCCATTTTTCATTTGCCGTCGCAAAGAGCCGCTCGCCATGGCAACGACGTTGCAGGGGGCGATGCGTAGGAATAGTGGCGGTCGCCAGTCGATACACGTTCCACAACTCGCCAGCCACTTCCTGTGCCGTCCCGGTCATGCCGGACAACCAGAGATACCGCCGGAAGAACCGCTGGTACGTGATCCGCGCCAACGACGTTTGCATCGGCGTCACCGGACAGCCTTCCTTGATTTCAATCATCTGATGAAGCCCCTGCTCCCACGAGCGATCGCCCATGATGCGCCCGGTATACTCATCAATGATCTGCACCTTTTCATCACGCAGCAGGTAGTGCGTATCACGATGGAAAAGGTGCAGCGCCGACAACGCCTGGCGGACAAGTTCCTCACGTCGCCGTGGGCCCGACCAGAGGCCGACCAGTGCTGCCGCTTGTGTTTTCAGCGTGGCCTGTCCTTCGGGCGTGAACCGGATACTGCGCTCGCGGGCGTCGAGCACAAAATCCTGATCTCGCCGCAACTGTCGTGCGAGTTTCAGCGCTGTCTCGTAGATGTGCTTTTCCGGTACCTGCCCGCCCGCCCCTGAAATGATCAGGGGGACCCGCGCTTCATCGATCAGTACACTGTCGGCTTCATCGACGATACCAAAGCAAAGGCCGCGCAGCACCAATTGTTTGAGTTTTGTCGCATCACCATACAGACGCTCGAGCTGGAGTTGAATGCGATTCGGCTGCCGGCCGACTGCCAGGCGGTCGCGGAGATAATCAAAAGCCAGCTCCTTGTTGCAACAATAGGTGATATCGCAGGCGTAGGCCCGGCGCCTGGCGGGAGGCTCAAGATCATGGGTGATGGCGCCGACGGTCAAGCCCAACATCTCATAGAGCGGCTTCATCTCCCGCGCGTCCCGGTCGGTGAGATAATCATTTACCGTAATGATGTGGACGGGCACTCCGGCCATGGCAGCCGTGGCCGCCGCCAGGGTCGCCGTGAGCGTTTTCCCTTCACCAGTCGCCATCTCGGCAATACACCCGTTCAAGAGGACCCATCCTCCGAGAATCTGCACATCATAGTGCCGCTGCCCGATCGTCCGCTCGGCGACCTCGCGCACCAAGGAAAACGCGCGATAGACCAGCTCCTCCGAGAGTCCACCGCGCCGAAGGCGGTCACGTAGTTGAGCGGCCTGTTGGCTCAGTTGCTCGTCCGATTGCCGTGCGAGGATCCGGCCTCGGTCCGACACGCGCTCCACCACGTCGGTGGACAGGCAGCGTCTGACACGTCGCCACCGGATGAGTGGATTGAACAACCGGCGGCCTTGAACGTCCCACCATCCTTCTCTGGAAGTCTGACGCTCCGGGTAGGCGCTGTGGAGCGCGGTCCGTTCTCGCGCAAAATCAAACATTGAAGCGCGCCAAGAAAAGCTGGCGTCCCTGTCGATACCATTGAGCGAGCAAGGAATCCCACCCGTGATCGAAACGCACATAGACGCGTCCGCCGACATTGACCAGGCCATGTTGGGCTGGCAGTTCGAGGTCGATCTGAAACAGCCGCTTCAACGCCTTTTGACCCTTGGGATCGTGTGGATCGAGCGGCACCTGCCCTCCCCCCTCACTTCCAAGGGCAGCGCTGGGAAGCTCTTCGCTGGCGGCAGGCACGAGCCGTTTGACCGTTGCCGTCATCGGTTGCGTCAGCCGGTCGGCTAACCGGACCTGTACGCCCCGGATGCCATGCCGAATCAAATCGATGTCGTTCTGATCTACGATGGTCCTCACGATGATGGTGTTCACATCGACGACGTGAGCAAGCACCTCTCCCCGCTTCATGAACCGTCCCGGGAGATCTTCGGCCTTCGGCAGCACAAAGGTGCCGCCCGTCTTGCTTCGAATTATCAGATCGGCTTCGCGTTCCCGTGCGCGCGCGAGGCGTTCTTCAATGTACCGCTGCTCTTCCTCAAGGATTTTGGACTTCACAAGGTCGGTGACAACCTGCTCGCGAATGCGGGCCTTGATTTCCTGCAGTTGCGCTTCGAAGACCTTCACGTCTTTGGTGATTTCGGGGTCCCGACAGAGCATGAGCAATTCACCCGACTGCACCGTGGTCCCCGGCGTCGCTGCGACTCGGTCCACAAATCCGTCGACTTCGGCACGCACGATCGCCTCGTCCGGGATCCACACCACTCCTTCCGCTCTCGTGCGAAAAGGCGCAGGAAACAGCGCCAGCAGAACGACGGCCACTGCAGCCATTGCGGTGCTCACCGCAACGGCTCGTCCACGCACGCGACGGATCCTCGGGCTGGCGAACAAGTATTTGAGCCCCTTCCCCAACGGCAACACAAACCAGGTGAACATCGTCATGACCGCAAACAGGACCCCGAGGAGAAACAGCTGATCGGCGAGGTACAGCAGAATCGCCACGACCACCAAGATCCGATAGATAAAGGAGGATACAGCGTACGTCACAAACCACGCACGTTCTCCTCGGGTCGTACGTGGCGCCTGCGCATCGGCAGATCCGAAGAGGTAGCGCTCGCACAGATACCCTAAATAGGTGTTGGCCCGCTGGCGGAGGTTCGGAATTTCCAGCACGTCCGCCAGAATGTAGTATCCATCAAACCGCAAGAGTGGGTTCGCATTGAAGACCACCGTCGAGATGCCGGCGATGAGAATTGCGTTATAGGCAAGCGTGCGCACGACGCCTGGCTCGGCACTGATCCACACATACACAGCGATCGCGGCAATCACCAGCTCCACGATCATGCCGGCGGCACCCACGATCGCCCGGTGCCATTTGTTGGCAAATGCGGTAGAGGCGGAGGCATCGACATAGGGAACGGGTGACAACACGAGCAGCATGATCCCCATCTCGTGAACATCGCCGCCGAACGTCTTGACCGCGAACGCGTGTCCGAATTCATGCAAGACCTTGATCACCGGAAAGAGCAGCCACAACAAGACAAGATTGTTGGGCGCGGTCACGCGATCGATCAGATTGGCCGTCAAGTCCGTCCAATGCGCGGCGCCGACGAATACCGCGGGTACGACGATCAGACACCACAGTAAGGCCCCCCACCAGGAGAAAAAGGGGCGGACCAGCGGCACGAACTGCTGCAGGAACCGTTCGGGGTCGATGAGCGGGAATTGCCAGGCAAAGAAATTCATCAATCGCCGCTGCCATTTTCGTTGCTGCTGTTTTTCGTAGCGCTCCAGCAATTCTGCCGTATCGGGGGGGATATCGCATTGCAGCACATCCGAGGCATGCAACTGGCTCAGGAGCTGCACCACAGCCGGCTGCGTCGGTGCCTCATCGCCCAAGCGAGAGGAGGATAACTCCCAAATCTCCTGCACGGAACGCTGGCCATCCATCAAGCCAATAAACGAGAACACCGCAGGCGAAAATCGATGGAACCGTTCGTTGGAAGGATCCTGCAAGACGTACCAGAGCTGTCCGCGATATCGATGGCGATGCAATTTGGTATGGCTGCGGAGGCGCGGCACAAGGGAGGCCACGCGGTACCAGGAAGGACTAAACAGCGCTTCGCTCATCGGCGGGCCGTCCTCTCATCAAGGGAGCCATGTCCAGACAGCCAGCCGCACCCAATCCACCACTTGATGCGTCCAGATCCAGACCAAGAGCCGACGATCGACTTCGATCTTTCCGGCCCCCTCCATGGCAGGCCGCAACCGCTCGTCATTTTTTGCCAGGGCGGCTTCGACACGGAAGAAATTGCGCCCCTCCTTCGCCGTGGAGACCGGCGTGACTTTTTGAACCGTCACCTCAAACGCATCGGAAGGAAACGCCGAGAGCAACACGTTGCCGCGCTGGCCGACCCGCACGTCGGCGATGTCGCGCTCGTCCACTTCCAATACCATCCGGTAGCTGTCGAGCGGCGCGATCTCGAAAAGGACCTTCCCCTTCTCGACCGGCGATCCCAACTGCTGACTCAAATCTCCGCTGACCACAATGCCATCGAACGGTGAGAGCACGCGGGTGTGTGCCAGTTTGTCGTCGAGCAAGGCCATCTCGGATTGGACTTGCTTCATTTGCGCCGTCAGGATCTCGGCCTTGGCGGCTTCCCGCTCCGCCATCGCCTTGTGATATTCCTTTTGATATTCTTCGAATTTGCTCAA
>JBKPKC010000444.1:0-7953 GCA_046765595.1 Nitrospirota bacterium | reverse complement strand
CCCTCACAGACGTCAAGGTCGGCTTATCTCTTAAGCTATCCGTATTTCTCCAAGATCAACAATGGCCGCTCAGGATTGACCACGCCATCGTACGGTGGGTGGACGGCCCCTGCTTCGGGTTGGAGTTCACCGGCATCAGGCCCGCTCAGCGCGAGCGGCTCCGGTCGATGCTGATGAAGCTCAAGGCCTAGACCGACGCCGACCGCTGAACGGATCGCTGGCCGGAATGGCCTCGCGGCGTCGCGAGCTTTTTGTGGGCCGGCTGGAACTGACGGTAATAGCGAAGCACTTTCCTCACGTAGAGCCTTGTCTCTCTGATCTTCGGCACCCGGCGGTCCTTCACGCGATGCACGCCGGCGTTGTACGCCGCCAATGCCAGAGGAAGATCGCCCTGGTACAGATTGAGCAGGTGGCGAAGCTGCTTGGCCCCGCCCCGAATATTCTCGACTGAATCATGGACATTGGCGACCCGCAACGTGGCCGCGGTATCAGGAGTCAGCTGCATGAGTCCGATCGCGCCTTTCCTGGAGACGACGTGCTGACGAAAATCCGATTCCGCCTTGATCACCGCGTGCAGCAGGGCGGGCTCGAGACGGTATCGTTTCGCGTAAAACGTAATGGCGCGCCGAATATCCTCCTGTGAATAATGGAGGCGGTTTTCGGAATCGGAAATGGTGGTCGTGGGCGTCAACACGACGATCAGCAGGGCCGCAAGGGCCATGCTGTAACCGCGAGCTGCCCGCCAGTAGAGAGAACCGTCGAACCAGGTCATCCTTCAGCATTGGTCAACATCCATGCCTGGGCAGCCCTCGTGCAACACCGCGAAACTAGAGTGAAAGGTGGTTTTGGATCTGTCAGGTAGACCGCACAGGACTGTGCAAAGACCGTCTCGACTGCCGCATTTTTGAGGCAGTCGGAGGATGCGGCAAAACGCTTACGATTTTCCCCAGAGTGTCTCGAGACGCTGTGCGCGGCCGCAGGTAAATTTGTAGAACTTATAGCGCACAGGGTTCTTCTTGTAGAAGTCCTGGTGGTACTCCTCTGCGGGATAGAATTCGGCGGCGGCGGTCACCTGTGTGACGATCGGCGTTGAAAACCGCTTGGAGTGTTCGATGGCGCGTTTGGATTCTTCGGCCGCCCGCTTCTCTTCGTCGCTTTGATAGAATATCGCCGCCCGGTACTGGTTTCCGTGATCGCAAAATTGAGCATCAGGCGTAATGGGGTCGACATTGCGCCAGAAGGTTTCCAGCAGCTGCGTATAGCTCACTTTGGCAGGATCGTACCGCACCTCGACGGATTCAGCGTGGCCGGTTCTTCCCGCCGAGACTTCCTCATAACTCGGGTTCTTAACCGTCCCTCCCATGTATCCGGAGACCGCCTCGACGACACCGTCGACCTTCTCGAACGCTTCTTCCATGCACCAGAAACATCCGCCCGCAAAGTACGCCCTGGCGACTGACGGCGTTGTCGGCCCCGTCTGTTCCCCCATAGCCAGGTGACCGGCGACGGCCGTCATGGCAGCCAGTACAACACTCATCGTCCACCGCGAGGCGATCATGATCTCCTCCTGAACGACAATCCGCTCTTACCTATTCTACGCCCACGTCAGCCGTTTGGATGGGTCGGTGCACGTCAACCGCCGGTCCACGGTTGAGGCGTTTGCCAGCCCGACATGTCGCCCCGCTCGAAACGCTTCAAAATGGCATTGATCGCGTCTTCCGGTGTTTGGACACTCGACACGAGCCGGCCGCCTAAGTTCTTGAAGAATTTTTCTTCGACCGGAGTCGCGCCAAGCAGGACGACGTCTTTCCCAGCTTTGAGCGCCAAGGCCACCTCCGACACGGTTCCGGATCCTCCTAACCCGCACGCGACGATGACCCGGCTCGAGAGGACGCACACATTATTTCTCGCGTTGCCCATTTCGGTGATGATCGCCACGTCGACATACTTGGAAATTCGATCCCGGGTCGTGGGCAGCACTCCGACCGTCAAGCTGCGCGGGACTTTCTTGGCACCCTGATTCGCTGCATGCATCACGCCGACATCCCGCCCTCCTGTGAGCAGGACCCATTCGCGTCTGGCGATGAGCTCGCCGAGGGTCCGGGCATTTTCGACGTCCTTTCTCCTGGCCTTGGCCGGCCCCATGACTCCAACGACGTATCGCACGCGATGCCTCCGGTGTTGTACTTAAGCTTACGCCGATTGTAGCCCGTTCCATGACGTGTTTGTCAAAACTGCCTGTCAGAAGTCGGCATCAGAAGCGCGAGGCGGCGAGCGTGACGTCGGCGTGAGCCCAGGCCTTCTCGAAACGGCTGGAAATACCTGCTGCTTCGGCATCCTTGCGCTGAGCCTTCAAACTCTGCAGCAGGCCGAACAATCCCCAGCCGTTCTCGGGATACCATTTGAGATCGGTGCGATACTCGCTCTCCGCTTCCTGGGGGCGACCCGCGACCAACAGCACGGGGCCGAGATAGTGACGAACGGGAAGCGACCAATACGGAGGTTCCGCCCCCTGGAGAGAATCTTCGATCTTGATGGCCTCCCGCAACGACTTGATGGCTTCCTCGTGGCGCTGGCGCTGAGCGGCGATCTGACCCGCCAACAGGCGTTCGGCGATCTTCAGGAGATCCCGTTCAAGCTTGTCCTGCTGATTCTTGCTCCGCCGGAATTGCTTGGTCAGCGTGAGCAGCGCTTGGCGTTCACCGTCTGCGCCGGGCAAGCGCCCGGTCGCGACCAGAGCCATCCCCCGACCCAGGCGCCACGTGCCCTCGACGAGGTGCAGCCCTTTGGCGGGCGGGGGTTCGCGCAACAGGTCTTCCCACCGACCAAATCGGATCCAGGTGAACAGCTTGGTCGTGAGAAAGGCTTCTTTACTGCGGTTGCTCTTGGCTTCTTCATCGGTAATCGTCGACAGGAGCGATGTCGCCGTCTTCACGGCCTCGGCGCTGCGGCCTTCCATCATCAGCGAAGACCACAAGAAATGAAGATTGTGACTGTAGTAGCCGTCGGCATAATCGCCGGTCAAATGCGCGTCGGCGAGGTACCGTTCATCGGCGTGAGCGGCCTCCGCATTGCGCTCGGACGATTCGTGATACATGCCCACCCGGGCATAAATATGCGCCGGCATGTGGACCAGATGTCCGGCGCCTGGCATGAGTGACGGCAGGCGGTCGGCGCAGGCCAACGCCCGCTGGGGTTCGCGCGAGGCTTCGACCGCGTGAATGTAATAATGACAGGCGCCCGGATGGTCGGGATGCGTCCTCAGCACGGTCTCAAGCGTCGACACGATCTCCTGTGTCCCCCCCTTCGGTGCCCCGTCGGCTGTCCAAAAGTCCCAGGGCCGAACATCCATCATGGCCTCGGCAAAGAGGACGCCGGCGTCCGCATCGTCGGGATAGGTCTTCCACACGGACCGCATCGCCTCGGCATAGGCTTTGTCCAAGGCGGCGCGGGAGGCGTGCGGAGCGCCGAGATAGCGTTTGGCCAAGGCGTCGATATAGGTTCGTTCGACCGCTGTCGCGGAGGACAGGCGGGCTTGCGCCTGCTTGATCGCATCGGCCGCCCGGCGCCCGTCTTCCTTCGACATGGCGGCGTTGATGTTCGGTCCGAGCGCCAGTGCGATGCCCCAATAGGGCATGGGCGCCTTCGGATCCTCTTTGGCCGCTTGTTCGAACGAGCGAATCGCTTCTTCATGATTGAACGCATACACCAGGCGCAATCCCTGGTCAAAATACCGTTGCGCGAGGTCGGAGCTCGTGGTGATCGGATGATGCAGCGCGCCGAGATTGTCATAGAGGGGCGGCGCGCCGTAGGCAATCGCCGCGGCGAGGACGCACGTGATCAGCAGTCCGCCGGACGCGGCCAGCGCACGTCCCGGCCAGCGAGCGTTGTTCACCGCCATGCGAGCGCCTCAAAACCTCGTCACGCTGGAAAAATAAAAATCACGGAGGACCATGGCAGGTACGAGCATCTTGCCGGTCTCCGAGGTGACGGCTTCGGCCGGTTCCGTCCACGCATCCACGTGCTTGAACACGCGCAGCGGGCTTTCATGAAAGCGAAAGTTCCGGACCGCCGTCGTGATCTGACCGTCTTCGACGAGAAACGTGCCGTCCCGCGTCATGCCCGTCAATGTCAGATCCGTCGGATTCACGGTGCGGATGTACCAGAAATTGGTGACGAGAATGGCGCGCTCGGATTGCTTGATCAACTCCTGTGTCTTGGACGCGGCTGGACCGGATGCGGAGAGGCAGGGCGCCTCGAGCGTCGCAATGCGCTTGATCTTCTGTTGCTTGGCCGTGAATCGATCGTAGGCCAACTGCCTCAGCACGCCCTTGTCGATCCATGCAGAATCTCCGCTGGGCAACCCTTCGTGCGTGAAGCCTGTGCCGAGCAGGTCGGGATGGCCGGGCATGTTGTGGAGGCTCAGGCGTTCGTCGAGGATCTGACGGCCGAGTTGCCCCGTGAAGGGACTCGTACCTTTCTCATACGACTTGGCATCGAGCGTCCACAGCATCCAACTCCACAAACCTGCCACAGCCGCCGGTTCAAGGATAACCCGGTAGCGCCCAGGCGCCAGTTCCTGGACCTCCCGGCCCCGTTTGGCCTTATGGATGGCGGACAACGTCCGGTCCTGAATCTTCAAATGATCGATGGAGCGATGAGCCGCTGAACTCCAGCCCGTGGCATCGTCAGCCTGCACCGTCAGACTGAAACGCGCGTCGGTGCGTTCCTCCTGGACAAACAGGCCGTTGCTCGCCGCGACGCCCACCGAGGCGACAGAGGACGAGACGATGCCGGCGGCCTGGAGATTTTCGATTCGACATTGGCCGATGGCTTCGTTGGCGTATTCGAGCCGCCGGGCAGGACCCGCGGCCGCCGTTTCGGGCCGGCTCGTCAAAAGCGTCGGAAAGACCTGCGGCTCCGGCGGCGGCAAATATTCCGGATCTTCCGGAGAGACACGGGCAATACGCTCGGCACGGGCCAGCGTGTCCTGAACGGCACCCGCCGTAAAGTCCGTTGTGGAGGCCGAACCCTTGCGGCAGTCGAAGGCGACGGTGACGGTCACCGTGCCCCGTCTGGTGTCGACATTCTGCACGATGCGGCTGTTGGCGAAGCGGGTCGTGCCCATGTGCTGATCGTGCAGGTTGACGACCGTATGATCGGCTGCCGACCGCTTCAGCACCATGTCGGCAAGAAATCGAAATTCGTCCGCACTGGTCAATTTCGGCCATGTTTTGGCATTGCCGGTCGTCACAGCGGTCATCCCTTCAGGACGGACACACGGCGAAACCGCGCATGGGACGCCGCGTGCGTCATCCAACCGGATTGGCCCGGCTGCCCTTTGCCACAGGTAATGAACCCGAACCGGCCGCGATGACGGCGGTCGGCGACGCCGTCGCAGCTGTTCCAAAACTCCGGCGTGATGCCGTGATAGATCACGTCCCGAAGCATGTATGCGCGCTTGCCATTTTCAATGAGCCAGAAGGCGTCACCGCCGAACTGGAAGTTATAGCGCCGCTGGTCGATGCTGTACGAGCCGTGGCCTTCGATGTAGATGCCCCGCTTGACGTCGGCAAGGAGATCGTCCAGCGAGGCCGAGCCCGGTTCCAGCCCGATATTGGCGATGCGTACGATCGGCACGCTGCCCCAGCTGTCCGCCCGATTCGATCCACGGGAACGCTGTTCACCGATTTTTGAGGCCACCTCCCGATTGGTACAATAGCCGACGAACATGCCGTCCCGGACGATGTCCCAGCGTTGGCATGAGACCCCATCGTCGTCATAGCCGGTCGCGGCCAAGGTTTCGGGTTCCGTGTTGTCTGCCACCAGATTCACGTGCGAAGAACCGTATCGAAACGTGCCGCGTTTCTCCGGTGTCAGAAAACTGGTTCCGGCATAGTTGGCTTCGTAACCCAACGCCCGGTCAAGCTCGCTCGGATGCCCGCAGGACTCATGCATCGTCAAGGACAAATGCTCCGGATCGAGCACGAGATCATAAATTCCGGCCCGGACGGCGGGCGCTTTGACTTTTTCGACCGCCTGCGATGCGACGCGAGGCGCATGGGCCATGAAGTTCGCCTCCTCGATCAGCTCGTAGCCGGTGCGCAAATGCGGAGTGGCGTAGCTGCGCGACGCGAAGCGGCCGTCGTACCTCGCGGTCGCCGTGAATTCGCCCTGCACGGCCAGCAAGTCGAACTCCAGCCTGGTGCCTTCCGTCGAAACAAAGAATTTACGGTCGCGCCTGGTCCAAAGGCTTGCGCTGCTGCGAACCACCTCCGGCTGGCTTTGCACATACTCCATGATGTCGGACAGGAGTGTGGTTTTCCGATCGAGCGGGACGGTAAACGGATCGATCCGGCTCGGAGTCACGACCCGGTCGCGGTGAACCGGTTCCTCCACAAGGCGAGTTTTTTCGCTCGCAAGCGAGGCCGATCCGCGCGCAATGTCCACGGCCAGGTCGGCCACGCGCGGAACTTCCTCCAAGGATACGACCGAGCTCGCTGCGAACCCCCAGCCCCCGTGATAGAGCACGCGGATGCCGAATCCGCTGTCTTCCACGTCGCGGATCGAGGCGATGCGCCGATCCTCACCGTGGATCGTCTGAGTCGTGCTCTTGAGGAATCGGACGTCGCCGTACTCGGCGCCGGAAGCCGCCACGCGCTTCAACGCTAAGTCGGCCATCTCATCCACACGCGTAAAAGGCATTGTAGCTTCATCCTGCCAAAGTCCTGGAGGCCATTCAACTTGGAATTCACGTCCATCTCCCGTACGATGCGGCATGGTGCCTGCGCCGCAGACGCCCCGTCAGCGTATTGTCGAACTCCTGACCGGATCGCGCCGGTCATCCTATCAGCTCGCGCAACTCCTCGGCATTCCTGAGCGGCAAGTCGAAGATCATCTCGCGCACGTCGTGAAGACCATCGCGAGGGACCGTCACAAGCGATTCGTGCTCGAACCGTCCGCCTGTCAGGACTGCGGCTTTGTGTTTCGAGAGCGTAGAAGGTTGACCAGACCAGGCCGCTGTCCTTGCTGCCGAAGCGAAGGTATCACGGCACCCCGCTACGGCATCGACGCGCCGACGTAGCAGCCGCCATTTCCAAGCATTTGCTTGGGAGTCGCTCGCGAGTCGACTAGAGTGTCCTCTAGACGGTACTTATCACTATGGATCGTCCACCCTTTGCTCCGTCCCCATGGTTCAGCACGCTCCGCCACGACGCGCCGGCATCTGTCGTCGTGTTCTTGGTAGCGCTGCCTCTGTGCATCGGTATCACCATCGCCTCCGGAGCGCCGACCGGCTCGGGCATCGTCACAGGAATTGTGGCCGGCCTCGTCGTCGGATGGCTGTCCGGGTGTCCGTTGCAAGTCAGCGGACCGGCCGCCGGGCTGACCGTCATCGTCTATGAACTGATCCGCGAACAGGGGCTCGAAGCCTTCGCGGTGATCGTGATCGCCGCCGGTCTCATCCAGGTCCTCTGGTCATGGTTGCAGCTGGGACAATGGTTCCGGGCCGTCTCTCCGGCGGTCATCCACGGCATGCTCGCCGGCATCGGCGCCCTGATCTTCGCCAGCCAATTTCACATCATGATCGACGATTTGCCGAAGGGATCGGGACTGGAGAACATCTTCTCGTTGCCCTCGGCCTTCTGGAAGGGCTTGATCGACGACGACAGCACGCCGATGAACCATCATCTGGCCGCACGGATCGGAGTGCTGACGGTCGGTGCGATGCTGTGCTGGACCTTGGTCCTTCCAAAACGGTTTCACGTCTTGCCGGCCGTCTTGATCGGCGTCTCGACGGCCACCGTCGTCTCGGCGCTGCTGGAGATTCCGATTCAACGCATCGAAGTGCAGGACAATCTGCTCTCCATCATTCACCTCCCCACGCTCCGGAGTCTGTCCCACTTTTTCGATACCGAGATCCTTGCGGAAGCGCTCGGCCTGGCGTTCATCGCC
>JBKPKC010000443.1:0-7481 GCA_046765595.1 Nitrospirota bacterium | reverse complement strand
GGTCTGCAGCTTCGCCCGTGAGCCGGTTTCATCGATCAAATCGATGGCCTTGTCGGGCAGGAAGCGATCGGTGATATAGCGATCGGACAGCTTGACCGCCTCGACAATGGCGTCCTCGGTGATCTCAACGCCGTGGTGTTCCTCATACCGGTCGCGCAGTCCCTGGATGATGCGAACCGTCTCGTCAAGACTCGGCGGCTGAACATAGATCGGCTGGAACCGGCGCTTCAACGCTCCGTCTTTTTCGATGTGCTTCCGATATTCGTCGAGCGTGGTGGCACCGATGCATTGAATTTCGCCGCGAGACAAAGCGGGCTTGAGCATGTTCGAGGCATCGATGGAGCCTTCCGCCGCACCTGCGCCGACGAGCGTGTGCAGTTCGTCGATGAAGATGATGATGTTCCCAGCTTGAACGATTTCCTTCATCACGACTTTGAGGCGTTCCTCGAACTGGCCGCGGTACTTCGTGCCGGCTACCAGTGAGCCAAGGTCGAGCGCGATCACACGCCGTGACAGCAGGTTGTCGGGAACTTCTGATTGCACGATGCGCTGCGCCAACCCTTCGACGATGGCCGTCTTGCCGACCCCTGATTCGCCGATCAGTACGGGATTGTTTTTCGTGCGGCGGCTGAGAATTTGCAGCACACGTTCGATTTCATCGGCGCGTCCGATGACCGGATCGAGCTGCCCTTCCTGGGCCATCTGTGTCAGGTCGCGGCCGAATTCATCGAGCGCCGGGGTGTTACTCTTGCGGTCGCGCTCGCGCGGAGCGGACTTGCGAAGGAACGTCACGGTCAGCTGGCGGGCGGTCAGCAGATTCGCGCCCAGGCTGCGAAGGATTTTGCCGCCGATGCCTTCTTCTTCCCGAAGCAGTCCCAAGAGGAGATGCTCGCTGCCAATATGATTGTGACCGAGCAGGCGGGCTTCCTCGACCCCATACTCGATCACTTTCTTGACGCGGGGACTGAAAGGGATTTCGCCGAAGGTCATCGTCGTGCCGCCGCCCGGCAAATTGCGCTCGATTTCGAGCCGAATCTGCTCGGTCGAAAGCCCCATCTTCTTCAGGATCATCAAGGCGATGCCGTCGGATTCGCGAAGGATGGCTAAGACCAGGTGCTCGGTTCCGAGGTAGTCGTTCTGGTGACGCTCGGCTTCCTCGCGCGCCAGGATGATGATCTTCCGACCCTTGTCCGTGAATCGTTCGAACATCCTGCCTCCTTATTGGTGGGGGTCTGTACGTACGGCGATTAGCGCAAACCCTTCGAAATATCTGGCCTAATTCTAACTAGAAGCTTTTTGAGTGTCAAGGTTGGGATGGAATCGCACGGCGACGCGATGCGTTCGAAAAAAATCGGACGGCACGGATCATGCGGTTCGTTGACTTCCCGAAAGCCTGCCCGATAGAATCCCGCACCTTTTCGCCGAAATTTCCTCGACTAGCGCCAGTGTGGCGGGATGAAAAGCAAGAGCATCGGCATATTAACTAAGCCCAAGTTCCCGGAGGTCAAGGCGACGGTCCACGCCGTTGTCAATTGGCTGCGCGACCGGAAAATTGATGTAATTTTGGATAATACGTCGGCCACGCTCTTGAACGAGCGCGGCGGCGTGCAGAAGACGCAGCTGGCTCAGAAAGCCGACGTGCTGTTGATCTTAGGCGGCGACGGCACCATGCTCAACGCCGCACGGTTGGCCGGTGAGCGAGGCATTCCTATTCTCGGCGTCAACATGGGCGGGCTCGGGTTTCTCACGGAGGTCCGGCTCGAGCATCTCTATCCGTCCTTGGAACGCGTCTTTGCCAATGAGTACGTGCTCGACGAACGACTGATGATCAGCTCGCACATCCATCGCCACGGGGAGACGGTCGCGAAGGGCGTGGTTTTGAACGACGTCGTCATCAGCAAAGGCACCCTGGCCCGGATGATCGAGTTGAGAATCTCCATTCAAGAACAGTTCGTCACGAATTTACGGGGTGATGGACTGATCGTCAGCACGCCGACCGGGTCAACCGCCTACTCGCTTTCTGCCGGCGGCCCGATCATCAACCCTGCGGTCCGGTCGCTGATTTTAGCGCCGGTCTGCCCTCACACGCTGACCCATCGTCCACTCATTGTGCCGGACGACGTGGAAATCGAGGTAGCGTTGACCAGCAAGGATGAAGGCGCGATGGCGACCCTCGACGGACAAGTGGGTGTCGCGCTGACGCAAGGCGATACCGTGGTCCTCAAGGTGTCCGAACATCGGACGAAGTTGATTCGCTTTCCCGAGAGCAGCTACTACGGAGTGTTGCGGGAGAAACTGAAATGGGGAGACGGCTAAAACCGCATCACAGTTTGCCGTGCTCGATGAGGGCAAGCATTTCCTGATTCGTCACGTACTTGAATTCCCCGATACAATCGGTCGATCCCTTGAACGATTTTTCTGCGGCTTCGAGCGCACGCAATCCCTTCACATTCACCGGGCGGCTCTTCCGTTCCCTGAGGAGCGCCTGAAGCTTGTCCAGTACTGTCTTGGGTGGATTCCCGGCCTGTTTGGTCGCAAGATACCGCTGCACCACCTCAGCGCACCAATCCCCATCGCGTTTAGCGACGCCGACCAGTCCTTCGCTCGCCTTTCTGGCCCATCCGGCCAGAAACACGCCTTCCACGATTTTACCGCTTGCTTCATCGTAGGCTTGAAATAGCGCATCATCAGGATCATTGCCGGTCTTGTTGGGGCTGGTCACATAGATGCCCCCTTTATAAGGCAGACCGACTGTCTCGTCGACCTTATCGCCGACCGCGAAGACGACGGAGTCGCAAGGGAATTCGTAGAACTGCTTGAGCCCGACCGCGGCGGTGTCCTCGCCTTTGGGTTCAAGCTTGTTGTCTTCCATTTCGAGACCGCGGACCTGGTTGTTGCCGTCTACGAGCACACGCTTGGGCGACGCCAGAAATCGAAATCCCATCTTGGTCTGGCTGTTCGAAGGCTCACATTTCGTGAATTCGTCCAGCAAGCCTTTCTGTATCTCCTCCGGATTTTGTCCCACGGCGACTAGACGATCTTTGATCCGGTCGAACTCTTTCTTGATGCCTTCGAGATCCATGTTCGCGCACACCGCCCGGATTTCTTTGGGATTGTATTTCCGTTCTGCCGGACCTCGTCGGACAATGGCGGTGACCCGCTCCACCTTTTTATAGCGGGTCAGCCAGTGGGCGATGTCGACCATCACGTCGCCGGCGCCGATGACGGCCACATGTTTGCCCATGTCGAACGGCCGGTCTCCAAATCCCGGCAAGCGGTTGAAGTGATAAACTACGTCTTTCGCGTGAAAAACGCCCTTCGCGGAATCCCCCTCCACGCCTATGGCTTTCGTGCCCTGCGCACCAATTGAAAAGACCACGGCGCTCGCCCCCAGTCCGCACACCTCGTCGACGGTCAGATCCTTGCCCTTTCCGATCGAAACGTTTCCAAGATAATGAACGTGCGGTTGCTCGAGAAGGTCCCAGTATTGCTTTCTGAGTCCGCCGCGCAATTTGAGCTTGCTGGGGAAAATGCCGTACTCGGCGAGCCCGCCGAATTTGATGTCGCGGTTAAGAATGATGATCTCGTGACCTGCTTTTCCAAGGGCGGCAGCCACCGCCATTCCGGCCGGTCCGGCACCGGCCACAATGATGCTGTGCTTCTGCTGTGCGCTCATTCGAATCCTAAATTTGTGGTAAAAGCGTCTAGAATCTCAACAGTTCCGCGGACTTTAGCATAGCCGTTTCAACGCTGTCAAAATCAAGAAAGGCGCCGTCATCCGCCTGCGCTGCCGACAGGGCCGCCTGGTTCCGTCATGCGCCAAGGGTCGAGCAGTTCGGCAAGACGCTTTTCAGGCAGCACCTTCTGGTCTTTGGCCACCTCTCGCACCGTTTTCCCAGACCGGTACGCCTCCTTCGCCAGTTTGGCGGCGGCTTCATACCCGATCTCCGGGGCCAACGCCGTACACATCGCGAGACTCTCTTCAATGAGACTCTGACAGCGCTCCTTGTTGGCGGTAATCCCTTCGATGCATTTCGCCGCAAAGTTATTGGAAGCGGTGGCAAGCAGTTCGATGGATTGCAGCAGGTTATAGGCCATGACCGGAAGCATGACGATCAACTCGAAATTGCCGGCTTGACCCCCGATGGTGACTGTGACGTCGTTACCGATCACTTGCGCGCAGACCATCGTCACCGATTCGGCGATGACCGGATTCACCTTCCCCGGCATGATCGACGATCCCGGTTGTGTCTCCGGAAGCGCTATCTCTCCGAGACCACAGCGTGGACCGGATCCCAGCCACCGGATGTCATTAGCGATTTTCATCAGACTGACCGCGAGGGTGCGCACTTCGCCGCTGGCCTCGACCAGCGAATCCTGTGTGGACTGCGCTTCAAAATGATTCGTGGCCTCTCTAAACTGACAACCGGTCTCCTGAGAAATAAGGGCCATGACCTTAGAGGAGAAATCCGGATGGCAATTGAGGCCTGTGCCGACCGCTGTTCCACCGAGTGCCACCTCACTCAGGGCCTCTTGCGCCCGTTTCATCCGTGCGATCCCCAATTCTATCTGTCGGGCATAGCCGCCGAATTCCTGCCCCAATCGGACGGGAGTCGCATCCTGGAGGTGGGTCCGGCCGATCTTGACGATACCGTCGAAGTCCTTGGCCTTGCTCGTGAGCGCTCGATGTAACCGGGTCAAAGCAGGGACGAGTTGCCGTTCGATCATTTCCGAGGCTGCAATATGGATGGCCGTGGGAATGACGTCGTTACTGGACTGCCCCAAATTGACGTGGTCGTTCGGATGGACGAGCTTGCTGCCGCGGGCGCCCCCCAACAGCTCGGTCGCCCGGTTCGAAATCACCTCGTTGGTATTCATGTTCGTTGAGGTGCCGGATCCGGTTTGGAACACATCGACAGGAAATTCTCCGTCGAGCCTGCCCTCCACGACCTCGGTCGCCGCCTGCGTAATGGCGTCGGCCGGTTGCTGCGCCAGCAAGCCGAGCGAATGGTTGACCGAAGCCGCGGCTCGTTTGATAAGGCCCATCGCTCTGATCACGGAGCGCGGCATCCGTATGGAACTGATCGGAAAGTTTTCGATCGCGCGAGCCGTTTGTACTCCATAATAGGCATTGGCCGGCACAGCCAACTCTCCCATGGTATCGCGCTCAATTCTGGTATCGACAGGCGAGTGTTCAGAAGGTGTCTTCATGCGGCCGCTCCATGCGTGAAGGGACGTTCAAGTTGCGGGCGCCATGATAAACTCAGGCCGCCGGGTTCCACAAGGCCAAGCCCCATGGACGTCCCCCACCTTAGCGTTGAGGCCTTCGCCGGGTACAAAGGCGAAAAGACGCCACGGTCGTTTACTCTCGAAGGCACGACACTGCGCGTCGAACGAATCGTGGATCGCTGGTACACCGACACTCACAGCTATTTTCGGGTGAACGCGAGCGACGGTCAACGGTATGTCTTGCGGCTGGACTTGGATGACGAATGTTGGGAATTGGTCATGCTGGAGGACGGACAAGGTCGGTAATCGCAAAAGGCCCGCCGAAGCGGGCCTTTCGGTGAACCTTCGTGGCGGCGATTACGCGACTTTGACGTCGATTGCTTTCGGTTTCACCTTCTCTGATTTCGGCAGATGGAGATTCAAGACGCCGTCTTTGTATTCGGCCTTGACGGCGGTCTCGTCCACTGATTCCGGCAGCGCAAAGGTTCGGACGAAGCTTCCATACGAGCGTTCGACACGGTGGAATCGTTTGCCCTTGTCCTCTTTCTCTTGCCGGCGCTCCCCCTGAAGGGTGAGTACGCCGTTTTCCACCGTGACTTTGACGTCCTCTTTCTTGACTTCAGGCAGCTCCGCCTTGATCAGGTACTCGCCTTCAGTCTCGCTGATGTCCACGGTCGGCATCCAGTCGGCGACCGTAAGATTCTCCTTGCCGTTGTTTCGGAGCGACGGCCGCGAAAAGACGCGGTTCAGCCGTTCAGACATATCTTCGAGCTCACGAAATGGGTCCCAGCGTACGAGTGTCATGATAAGCCTCCTCTGTAGCAGCTATCGATTTGTTATCGGTGATCTGTTTGACCCGGCGCCGAAGTTGCCGTCACGTCGGGGAGGTAATACTTCTCACTCGCAAGTCAAGGGGGGAAATAGAAGGGCGACTCCTAGCGCTGATCAAGTGGAATATACGGCCGGTCGTGCTCACCGGCGTAGATCTGGTCCGGGCGAAACAGCTTGTTTTCCGCGAGCTGCTCCAGCCAATGGGCGAGCCAGCCGGCCACTCGCGCCATCGCAAAGATCGGCGTGAACAGGTCGATATCGATGCCCATCTTGTCGTAGATGATGCCTGAATAGAAGTCGACGTTCGGATACACCTTCTTCTCCCCTAGCAGTTCAGCGGCCTTCCGTTCGACGGAGAGTGCAATGTCGTAGAGCTGAGAAGTGCCGCACGTGCGGGACAATGTCTCAGACAGATTCTGTAAAATCGTCGCACGCGGGTCTTTGACCTTGTAAACCCGATGTCCGAATCCCATCAGCTTCCGTTTGCTGCGAAGCTGCTCTTCCACATAGGAGGCGGCCCCGTCGACCGTCCCGATCTCGCGAAGCATCTGTACGACTTCCTCGTTTGCGCCGCCGTGGAGCGGACCCTTCAAGGCGCCAAGTGACGATGCAACGACCGTGTAGGGGTCGGCAAGCGTCGAAGCCGTCACGAGCCCTGTGAACGTCGATGCGTTCATTGTGTGCTCCGCGTGAAGAATGAGGCAATCGTCGAAAATCTCGACCCACAGCGGATGAGGGGCCGTTTCCGTCAGCATGTAGAAAAAGTTTTCGCTGAAGGCGAGTTCGTCGCGCGGAGCAATCGCCTCGTCTCCTCGACGCAGTCTCGCCCAGGCTGCCACGATCGTCGGAAGTTTGGCGATCAACCGCACAGCTGACCAGTAATTGTTCTCCAAATCATTGACGTTGCGGCCAGGATAGAACATCCCGAGGGCGGCCACCGCGGCTTGCAGCGCGTCCATGGGATGGCCCTGCTCGGGCAGGCATTTCATGAGGTCGATGATCGAATATTTGACGCGGCGATGATGAGCGATATCCTGCTCCCATCGCTCCAGCGCCGTCCGTGTCGGGAGGCGTCCAAAGAGCAGCAGATAGGAGGTTTCCAGATAGGAAGATCGTTTGCAGAGTTCTTCAACACGAATGCCCCGATATTCGAGCACACCACGTTCCCCGTCCACGTCGCTGACAGCGGATTTGGCGGCAGGAATCCCGGCGAGGCCAGGCATGAAATCGTGCGGCATCAACGAACTCCCAGCCTACTGTGCTCTAGTTCCCGCCGGCATGCAAGCATTCGTCGAGACATCACCGTCTCAACCTTGAAATGGTGCACCCCCTTGGGCATACTGGTTTCAACTCATCCGATTACTCATCGGCGCCGGCGGCGGAGCTTTCTTGCCCTTCTCTCAATCTTGAACCTCCATGAG
>JBKPKC010000442.1:0-4367 GCA_046765595.1 Nitrospirota bacterium | reverse complement strand
GTGGGTCCACTTTTTTAGCCGAATAGGAGCACTCCCAGGTGGCCAAGCCCCGTGGTGATTCCAAGTTGGCAGTCGCAGGCGCGCTGACGCTCGCACTCGCCATTGCCGGCGTGCTCCTCGTCAAAGAGCCGCTGAAAAGTTCTCGGCCGGTCGGCAACGGCCTGGAGATGAAGCAATCGACCGGCGAGCAATTAGTGCGTGCGCGCCTCTGGGAAGATCCCGTCGCCGCGGTGGAACGTCCGATCAAGGAGAAAAGTCCCGCCAAAGGCGGCGGCGGTGCATCGTTGGCCCAACGAGTGGCGCCCCTCCGTCATGCGATCGCGGATCGCGTTCATGCCGGCGAGCGCCTCACGGTGCTGCTTATCGCGACGACCGGCGGGCCGTATGTCGAGAGCACCGAATCGCGACTCCGCGACCGGTACGCCATCGCCACGGCGCTCGGCGCCGCCTGTTATGCCCCTGAGGACGAAAATGAACTCTCGTTCGTGTACTGGGAGGCCGGCAGCGTCGTTCAAGGGCTTCCGTATGAATGGTACCGCCTCAGAAAAACGCGCCTGTGCGGGCCGGCGGGAAGCCGTGCGGAAAGCGTTCTTGTCGTCTGGCTGCCCGACGAGGTCTTGACCAGCGGCTTTTTTGCGACATTGACCTCGTTGTCTCAAGGGCTCGTCTGCCAGGAAGGTGCGAAGCAGGAGTGTTCGGTGACCGCGGGGAAGCCCCCTCTCGTGCGGCTGGATCCGACCTTGCAGCGGGCCGTGTCGTTTAAGATCATCGGACCCCGGAGCTCGTCGAATTATCGGGCGATGCTCGAGGAGGCCGCAGCGCTCTACGGACAGCCGCATCCCAACGTCGGGATCTGGCCCAACGCCGACGGCACGATCGAGCTGTACTCGCCCTGGGCCAGCGCGATGAAGGGATTGCTCGCCTATGGTCTGAAAGCCGAGGTCGGCAAGGGTACGGCCTGCACGACGTACGAGGATTGCGAACAGGTCTTTCACCGGCGGCTTGCGGCAGCGAACGTGAGGCTGGTCTATGACATCGGCTCTGATGAAGTCCGGTTCCAGGCTCTGATCGCCGAATTGGAGCGACGGCAGGTTCGTCTCGGCTGGGATGCCGTCATCCTGATCGGTGAATGGGATTCCTTTTACGGACGGACGCTTCCCATCGAGTTTCGCGCAGCAGCGTGCACCAAGGTGGCGACCTTTCCCGAGCAAGATCTGAAGACGATTCAGGTGCCGGTCGAGATCAAACAATGGTGTCAAACGGTGCCGCAGGCGATCGATCTCCAAATCCAGCGTCCTGCCGATTATGAAGCCCTCACCCTCAACGTGTTCCGGTACAGTTATCTCGGCGGACTGGATGGAGAAATTCCTGGCGACGATGCAGCCCGTGCTGCACGCGCGGCGAAGGCTCCCGACCATGCCAAGGATGCCACCCGCGACCGGCCCGAAGGCCCCGGTCAAACCGATTATGTCAAAGCCCTTGTCGCTCGAATTCATGATGAAGGTGAAGGTGCCAGGGCGATCGGCATCATGGGCACCGATCCTTATGACGCCCTTCTGATCATCAAAGCGCTGCGTCCCGCCTTTCCGCACGCCATCTTTTTCACGCTCGACCTCGATGCACGTCATCTGCATCCCAGCGAATACAAGAACACGCGCAACATGGTCATCGCCGCACCCTTTGGTCTTCAACTCGAAGGGGGACTCCAGCGCGATGTTCCGCCTTTCCGGAGCAGCTATCAAACATCGGCCTACTTTGCCGTGCTCCAAGCCGTGGGCCACGTTCGCTGCGGGCCCTCGGACTCTGGACTGCAGCTCGCGCCCTGTACAACCAGCTATCATGTCGCCTTGACACCTGAAGACCGTCTGTACGACGCCGGGTCCCATCCTCGGCTGTTCGAGGTCGGAAGAGAGGGTGCGGTCGACTTAAGTGTGGTCGAGAAGGAGGGCGTGCGAACAGTTCATCCGTTGCGGGCCGATCTTGGTCATACGGAAAACCTGGGACAGCTCAAACAGGGAACCGAGTTCAATAACACGGCGGTGGCCGCGCTCGTCGTTCTGGGTCTCATGATTGCGACCGTCATCGCGTGGAGCAACCGGCGCCTCTGGCTGTGGGTGTCCGGTCACCCTGTCTCGGTCGGCGTCATGGCGATCGTTCTTCTGGCCGCCTTCTCCGCCTTCCTGGCTTTGGGCGGAGCCTCCGCGCTGCTCGCCAATCACGACGAAGGCGAGCCATTTTCATTGACGGCAGGGGTCAGCGTCTGGCCGAGCGAGATCATCCGTCTGTTCGTCATCGTCCTCTCCCTTGTCCTGCTTGTAAAAGGATCGCGGGATCTGTCGAAGAACGGAGAGGAAATCAGCGATGACTTCCTCTTCCAGGACGATTCGGCGTCGAAGCCGTTATCACTCGGGAGTTTCTGGATCAATCTCAAACGGGTCTATCATCCGGTCGCCACGATGTCGGCGACGACAGTCGATCAGGCCTGGTCCTGGTATCGCGAGGCCAGCAAAACGGCGCAGGGGATGATGCGGACCATTCTGTTGTTTGTGCTCTACATTGGGTTGATTTGGGCGTTGGGCTACTATGTGCTGAACGAGGAGTATATCCATCCGTGCCGTGGGGGTCTGAGTTGCCGGATCGATTGGTTTATGACCGTGGCGAGCACGGCCCTCGTTGTCTTCCTCAATCTGGCAGTGTTCGATGCCGTCATGGCCTGCCGGCGGTGGATCGGCTGGGTGACGGCGTCGACTGGCGGATGGTCTCAACAGGTGCAGGAGCAATATCTGGTCGAATATGGCTTGCGTGAGAACCAAAAAGCAGAATTTGAAAAGTTCAAGTACTTGGCCGTCGTCGATTTGATCGGCCAGCGAACGGAAGTGGTCAATCGAATCATCCGATATCCGTTCATGGCATTATTAGTCCTGATCGCCGGGCGCAACGATTACTTCGACATCTGGAATTACCCGACTCTTTTGCTGTTCTCATGGGCATTGAACGTGCTCCTTGCGCTGCTCGCCGCCTATTTGTTGTATCAGGCGGCCAGCAACGCCAAAGCGGCGATGCTGAATGGACTGAGCCGGCAGATGGTAAAAGCCTTGGAAACAGGGCAAGATCACGATGTCCGGATGAAGCAGGTGCAGTTCATCATCGATGAAGTGGAAGCCAATGAGAAGGGCGCATTCGTTCCTCTCTACCAACAGCCCGTCATTGAATCATCGCTGTATGGCCTCATCGCTCTGCTCCAATATCTCTACGTGCGGTAATCTTCTCTCATGCGGCAGGTTCAGATCGGCGGGTTGAAAGTCCGGTTGACAGGCGGCCAAGATGGGCAGGGCGGCGGCAATGGTCCGCTCGTCATCCTATTGCACGGTTACGGCGCGCCCGGTGACGACCTCGTTGCGCTCGCTGACGTGCTGGCCGGACCTGCGGGAATTCGGTGGATGTTTCCGGAAGGATTCTTGCGGTTCGACATGGGATATGGCGATGCCCGTGCCTGGTGGATGATCGACATGGACCGGCTCGAGGCCGACCGCAGGGCAGGGCGGGTGCGCGATTTGTCCTCGGAGGTCCCGTCCGGACTGCCCCAAGCACGGCAAGCGCTCGAGACGTTTGTGACCGCATTGCCGCGCGCGCTGCCAGTGGACAGCCGGCAGACGATCATCGGCGGGTTCTCTCAGGGGGCAATGCTGACATGCGACCTCGTCATGCGCACAGCGTTTCCATGCGCCGGATTGATCCAGCTATCGGGAACACTGCTGGCCAAGCAAGATTGGCGGCCTTCGGTGGGAAAGCGGGCAGGGTTGCCGGTTTTTCTCAGTCACGGCGTGCAGGATCAGGTTCTGCCGTATGTCATGGCCGAACGGCTCAGAGACGAACTGATCAAGGCGGGCCTGAACATGCAATGGCACGGTTTTCAGGGAGGCCATGAGATTCCTGAACCGGTCCTCGCGCGACTGAACGGATTCATCAGCAAAGTGCTGGCCAAGGCATGACTCTCAGTCCATTCGAATTGAAAGGCGCGGACGGCAAGCTCATACGAGGCGATCGAGCCGGCGGCAGCGGCCGTCAGGTTCTTTTCATCACAGGGTTTCTTTCAAAGCGCTGGGGGAAAAAGAGTAAGGCGCTGGCTCAATGGTGCGCGGAGGTCGGTTGGGGATTCTGCTGCTACGACGTTCGGGGATTTGGAGATTCAGAAGGCGCGTTCACCGATTACACGCTCTCGGATTGGATTGCCGATGCCCGATCCGTCATCTCGATGGTGACCGGCTCAGCCAATTTCACCGGCCCAACCCCGGCGCGCCAAGACGCGCCCTTGCCCGATCTCACCCACCCAACCCCGGCGTCCTCACACCCGCCTGCCTCGAGCC
>JBKPKC010000441.1:0-2113 GCA_046765595.1 Nitrospirota bacterium | reverse complement strand
GAAATCTCTGCTCGCCTAGTTCGGGAGCTCACCCTTTTCTCGTAATGTCAAAAATTCCTTCGCTTGCATCGGGAACAGCACACCGAGCAGAATATCTTCATCGCTTTTGGCCAAGGATCCCAAATCCTTGATCGACTTCTCCCAATCGGATGGGTCGGCCATTTCTCCCGAGCGCAGCGAGTAATCCGGCTCTTTGTCTTTCATGATTTTCCGAACCAGATCTTTGTTGACCGAGCCCGGTGGCTGTCCGTACTTTCCCTTGACGTAATCGCTGGTCTCGCGGCTGACAATCTTGTAGCGCTCCCCCGCAAGCACGTTGAGCACCGCCTGCACGCCGACGATTTGACTGGTAGGCGTGAGCAGCGGCGGGTGCCCGAGATCCTTCTCCACCTTGGGCGTTTCTTTCAGCGCCGCTTCCATCAGATCCATTCGCCCCGCTTCTTTCAGCTGAGCGACCATGTTGGAAATCATTCCGCCGGGAACTTTGTGAATGAAAACATCGGCGCTTACGCCGGTGTAGCCGGTTTCGTACTTTTCATATTTTTGCTTGATCTGCCGCGTAATCCGTGCCGGCTCCTCCAGAATTTTCACATCGATGCCAGTATCGAACGGCGTGCCTTTCAACGACGCCACCATCGTTTCGGTTGCCGGATGCGCCGACCCGAAGGACAGCGGCGATAAAACGGTGTCGATCATGTCCACTCCTGCGAGGATCGCCATTAAGTGAGACATGCTCGAAGTCCCGCCCATATCGTGGCAGTGCAGCAGCACCGGAAGTTTGTTTTTGGCGCGATCTTTGATGCCTTTGATGATGCGATAGCTGTCGAACGGCGTAAGAATTCCCGTCGCATCCTTAAAGGATAGCCAATCGGCGCCGATCTCGATAAACTCCTCGGCGTACTGCATCCATTTTTCCAGCGTGTGCACAGGACTGACCGTATAATTCACTTCGACGTGAGCTTCGCCGCCCATCTCCTTCACCGCTCGGGTGGCGACTTCGATGTTTCTAAAGTCATTGGTCGCTTCAAAAATACGAAAAACGTTCATGCCGTTCGCGATGGCGCGCTCGACGAATTTATACACGATCTTGTCCGTGTAAGGACGGTACGCGAGGATGTGTTGGCCGCGCAAAAGCATTTGCAGCTTGGTTTTGGGCATCACCGATTTGATGCGCCGCAGTCGATCCCATGGGTCTTCCTTCAAATAGCGCATACAGACGTCGAAAGTCGCGCCGCCCCAAACTTCCACGGCGTGAAAGCCGCAGTCGTCGAGCGCAGCGCAGAGCGGCAGCAAGTCGTCGGTCGTGACCCGAGTCGCAAGCTTGTACTGCTGTCCATCGCGCGGCGTGAGGTCAGTAATTTCAACTCTGCGGCTGCCGACCGGCTCGTTAAGAAGCTCATTGATGTCTGCGGCGAGTCGTTGGAAAATATTTTCAGCGCTCATACCGACATCTCCTCGTTCAGGCGTAAATCGACTGTTGTTATCGGAAACGTTATAAGCCGATCACAGCGCCACAGTAAAGATCTCCAGCTGCCAATGCGCTCAGATCCAGTCTTTGGTCTCCTAAACGACTGCTACCTCTCTTCTGTCATTTCGAGCGGAGCGAGAAATCTTTCTTTTCCGCAAAGATTCAGGGTTACGAGCTGAGTACGCTACAATGAGAGTCGTACCTTGCTTTTACGCACTGATTCTCCTACAAAACCGGCTGATGAAGATCGTCAGACTCTACACCGGCGAGGACAACGAATCTCACTTCGAAGACATTGAGGTCGAGCTCAAGCCCACCGGACATATGCAAGCCTCAGAACTGCAACCGACCCAAGGAATCATTTTCCGCTCGGCGCCGCCGGATCATTTGAGTAATTATCACCCGGTTCCCAAGCGACAATACGTTATTACTCTTTCTGGTCAGGTCGAAATCGAAACCGGTGACGGCACGATCCGCCGCTTTGGACCTGGCGATGTCATGCTCGCGGAGGATACCACCGGCCGCGGCCATATCACTCGGGTGGTCGGTGGCCAGCCGCGCGATTACGTTTTCATCCCGCTCACATAGGAACCCTTATCAACGCCAGCACATCATCAGCGTCGCCGCAACGCGACCGTGTCGCCG
>JBKPKC010000440.1:0-2727 GCA_046765595.1 Nitrospirota bacterium | reverse complement strand
GTGTACACGCATCCACGGCGAAGGGTATAGCCAATGGGCCGCTCGTCGGGTGAAAGTGAGTCAGTCGAGTCTCCCGCCTCCCTGCCATTGCTCTCGTCTAGGGCATCGATCTGCAGTTTCGAACCAGCAGGCATCTGGTGCCGTAACACAAATTTGCCTGGTTCGAGCTTAGCTTCAATCGATCGGCCGTTGTCCGTTAACCGCAAGGTCAGCGCCCGCGGGCTGTCGTGAAAGCCTTCGATCACGATATGGCGGGGGTTCGCATGTTTACCGCTGAAGCAGAATGTCACATAGCGCGTGGCCCAACCGTGGGGATACAGGCCCTGGGCATAAGGCATCAGCTTTTCCAATAACGTGATGTATGTGTAGACATAGATCGTTCGCGCCGGCACAGCGGGATAGTGTCGTTGAATCGCCGAGATGACCTCTTCCTTCGCTTCTTGACGTCCGGCGAATGTTTTAGCCGCCCCATGGAACCTCATGGTCGCGAGCGTCTCGGGCATGTACCGCAACGTAAACTGTTTTCCGACCCTCATCCAGTATTCATAGTCCATCGCGTAGTGAAAAGAGATGTCCAGTGGGCCGACCTGCTCAAAGACCTCGCGTCGGAAAAACACCGCAGGCTGAGAAATAAAGCAGGTCTCCGCCAGACGCCGATAATCGAATTCCTCCACTGGATGCCATCCAACCACCCTGCCGTTGGCGTCCACATACTTTGCCCGCCCATACACCAACGCCACGTCGGGAAAGGCCTGAAAGAATTCAACGATTTTGGCGATCGTACCCGGCAGATAGGTATCATCGGAGTTCAACCATCCCAAGATGTCACCCTTGGCCATCCCGAATCCCTTATTGACCGCGTCGGCCTGGCCTCTGTCTTTTTCGCTGATCCATTGCAATCGATTGCCATAGCTTTTCAAGATGTCGAGCGTACCGTCAGCCGAGCCTCCATCACAAATCACATATTCGACCCTTGAGTACTCTTGTGACAATACACTCTCGATCGTCTCCTGAATGAAGGAACCTTGATTGTACGAGGGTGTCACGACCGTCACTAACGGCCGGTCGTGACCCACATTCACATCGCCAGGCATAGTGATGAATGATGTCAAAGGAACGTCTCGTGATACTGGCCGGTCGTTGCGCACTTCATTGGATAACCGTCACAGGGGAACGCGCCGGAAGGTCCATCATATGATCACACAAGACTCAAAATAATGTCCTCATAGGCTTTCCCAAAGGTGGATAGGCGCTCCGTCAGTAATTGCGTTCCCCGCTGTAACGCGCTTGTCTCGAGGCTTCCGTCATAGTCATTCACGACACGTCCCATCAGGCTGGCTAACGCATCGGCATCATGGGGGCCAAAGTACGATGCCCGTTCAGGCGCCTGCTCACGATGGACGGCAATATCCGAAAGCAATAGGCGCTTACCCAATGTCTTCGCTTCTTCGACGACGGTACTCCAGCCTTCAAAGAGTGACGGGTTGATTACGCAAATGGCGGCCCTCATCAGCACGGCGACATGTGAGTAGTCGACGAGTCCCAAAAACCTCAACCGCTCTGAGAGACCTGCCGCCTCCACTCGGCGTGCAAGGGCATTGAAGTAGTCTGGGTTACGGCTGTCCTTCGTCTGGCCTGTGTTGATCACCAACGGGCAAGAACCGGTGCGATCCAGCTTTTTCAGCGCCTCGAGTACAACACTGTGATTTTTATGCGCCCATACTTGATTTGGAATAAGAAAGAATGGTTCGGCAATATCATACTTGCGTACCACTCCTTCCACAGGCGGAAGCTCTTCGTATGCCGGAGCCGCGACGAAATTCAGCACGAATTTGCGGCAACGATGTTGCGGGAAGAATCGGCAAAAGTCCTGCAGGGCATTCTGACTGCTGAAGATGACGCCTTGCATCTCTTTCGCCATGAGCGCATGGATTGAATTACGTATGGCCATCTCCGTCTTGCTGAAGAATTCGGGCAGGTGTCTGTGCTGAAAATCGGGGATCCAACCCACAGCCGGAATCGGCGATCGGCTTCCCAACACTTCGCCGTGCGAGAACACCCTCACGTGATGCCGGCGCAGATGCCGAGCCATGGCTCCGCCGTTGCGGAGAATGAGCCGCTCCACGCTGCTGAGAATCCGCGCTGGTCTCCAGCCATTCCTTTCATAGAGATTCGGCACAAATTCGGCTGAGCGAAAACACGAAGGGAACTGCTCAGGGTCGCCGAGCAGCACCGGCTGGATGCGTCGGTTATGCAAGCCCATAACCGCGGCAAAGAGATTGCGGAAGTAGTTAAGCCCGCCGATCCAATCAGGTGTATTGTGGATGCGCCATGCCACCCGGATCACGATCCGCGTTCCTTTCTGAACCATTCCACATATTCGAGCAGTGCATCATCGAGATTGATGGTTGCGGTGAATCCCAACCTGACCCCAAGTTTTGTATCGGCGATGTACTGCTGTGGATCACCGCGCCGTTCTTGTCCGGAAAACATGGGAACAAGCGGGGGGTGCCAACGTTGACCGATCCGCAGAAGGATCTCTCGAATGGAGGTCCCAATGCCCGTGCCGCCATTGACGATTGGACATTGCGGTGATGCCCACTCGGCCGCGAGATGGAGCAACCGAGCGGCATCGACGACATGCAGCCAATCTCTGACTTCGTCGCCGGTCCCAAAAAATGTGAAGTTGTGAGCATCAGCCTTGTTGCATGCATCCCAGAGCAACTG
>JBKPKC010000439.1:0-8456 GCA_046765595.1 Nitrospirota bacterium | reverse complement strand
AGTTCATAGACACGCATACGGTAGATATGGTTACCCTTCCGCCTCTTGCTGGGCCTTTTCCTGTTGTCGCGCCTCTTCTTGTTGCCGTTGCGCTTCGGCTTCTTCAGCGAGCGCGGCCTTGATTTCCTTGTCCCGCTCGGCCTTTTCTTTTTCGTATTCCGTCGCGCTGATGATGTCGATTTTCCACCCCGTCAACCGAGCCGCCAACCTCACGTTTTGTCCGTTCTTGCCGATGGCCAAGGACAATTGCGAATCCGCTACGACGACAAGGGCCGATTTCTTTTCTTCGTCGACACCCACCTTTTCGATGGTCGCCGGGTTCAGGGCTTCCGCAATGAAGACCCGAGGATCCGAAGTCCACGTGATGATGTCGATTTTCTCCCCGCGCAGTTCGCGCACCACGGCCTGAACCCGTGAGCCTTTGATGCCCACGCACGCCCCGACCGGATCAACCGCTTTTTCTCGGGACGTCACGGCGATTTTCGTCCGGTCCCCCGGCTCTCGGACCACCGCCTTGATTTCGACGATCTTCTCCATGACCTCAGGCACCTCCAATTCGAACAATTTTGAGACGAATTGGGGATGACTCCGCGTCAGAATCACCTGCACATCCTTGGGCGTTCGCCGCACTTCCAGCAACATGGCCTTCACGCGGTCGCCCCGGCGGTACGTTTCACGCGGGATCTGTTCCTGAATGGGAAGGACCGCTTCCGTCTTGCCAAGGTCCACCAAGTAATTGCGGCGCTCCATACCAAGAATAATGCCGTTGACCAGATCGCCTTGCCGCGTCGAATACTCCTTTTGGACCGCTTCCCACTCCGCTTCTCGGACCTTTTGAAAAATGACCTGCTTGGCCGTCTGCGCCGCAATACGGCCCAACTCATCCATTTCAATGAGCGAGCCGATTTCATCTCCGATTTCCGCCTCGCTGTCGTAGGCCCGTGCTTCCTTCAAAGAAATTTCTGCTTTCGGATTGCTGACGGACTCGACGATGGTTTTTTTGGAGACGACGGAGATTTCACCCGTCTTCGAGTCGATCTCGACCTGGATATTCTCGGCCTGGCCGAACCGCTTTTTGGCGGCGGTTTGCAAGGCCGCTTCGATGGCGCCGATGACCTTGGTCTTGTCGATGCCCTTTTGACGGCCGATTTCATCAATGACGGAGATCAATTCTCGGTTCATAACTGGCTCTCCACTTCCGCGCCTTCGCTCACCAGGTCACCACGCGTTTTGCCTCGCCGATAATCCGCTGCTCCAGGGTCACAGTCCTCGCCGGAGGAGGCTCGCTGATCTCCATAATCACGGAGCTGTCCGTCACGCCGGCCAATGTTCCCACCAGACGCCATTGCCCGGCAAGTGGCTCCGTGAGCTTCACTGTCACCCGCTTTCCGATGGCCCGGCGATAATCCTGAAGCCGTTTAAAGGGGCGATCCAGACCCGGCGAGGAGACTTCAAGCGTGTAGGCATGAGGAAAGGGATCAGCCACATCGAGCGCAGGACCAAGCGCCTTGTGTGCGCGCTCACAATCGTCCAGCGTGACGCCTTCCGGCTTATCGATGAAGACCCGCACGACCGAACGAGACCCTTGCCCCACACAGACGACATCCGCCAATTCCAGGCCCAACGTCCATAAGATGGGGGTAACTGTCTCGCTGATGCGGTCGACGACCGATCGGGACTCCTTCACCAACACCCCTAGCCCCGCTTCTCTGGCTTTAACTCAAACAAAAAAGTGGGCCTGAGCCCACTTTCCGGAGGTCGCACCTTAGCATGTCAACCGAGGCAAAGCAAGGGGCGCCTATCCCGTCTGATCGCGAAACCGCTTTATCAGATCCCGGGTGACGGGACCCGCCTCGCCGCTGCCAATCGGTTTCCCGTCGATCTGGACGACCGGCAGCATTTCAACCGTCGTTCCGGTCAAAAACACCTCCGCTGCTCCGTAGAGTTGTTCGCGAGACGGAAAGCGCTCCTGGACCTCGTATCGCTCATGCCTGGCCAGGGCAAGAACGACTTCCCGGGTCACCCCCGACAGAATGCGGGGACCTTCTGGAGCCGTGATCAGAGTCCGGTTCACAACTAGCACAACATTACTGACCGAACCTTCTGTCACCTCGCCGTTTCGCATCAGAATAGCCTCGAAGACCCCTGCCTCTTTGGCCTGCTGGCGCGCAAGCACATTCGGCAACAAGTTGAGGCTTTTGATATCGCAACGCCCCCACCGGATGTCTTCGACGGTCATGGCATCGACGCCCGTGGCCTGAACCGCCGACGATACCGGATGCAGTTCTCGAATCGTCATCAGCACAGTCGGTTCCACATCCGGCGGATAGACATGGTCGCGGGCGGCGACACCTCGCGTGACTTGCAGATAGATTTTGGATTCCGGGAAGTTGGACAGGCGCAGGCCTTCGGCAATAACGCGTTCCCACTGGTCGAGGGTGTACGGCTGGCGGAGACGCAACGATTCGGCACTGCGGTTCAAACGGCGAAGGTGCGCCTCCAGCTTGAACGGCCGGCCTCGATACGTGCGGATGACTTCGTACACACCGTCACCGAACTGAAACCCGCGGTCATCGATCGACACGGAGGCGTCAGTCAGGGGCAGAAAGCGTCCGTTGATAAACGCCGTCTCAGCCACAATCAGGTGCTCCTTTCGGGAGAGACGGTGACATGAAACACGCGGCGGTCCTCAGCAGTAAACTTCCAGCCCATGCGCTTCTCAAATACGATTTCAAATCTTCCCGGCTTGATCGGCTTGAATTCGAAGGTCCGCTGTCCATTGTCCACCGCATTGTTGCCGGCCACGCGCAGATACTCGTCATCGAGCAAGGCCAGCGCCGACGGGTCGTAGGTTGCAATCCACAGCTCTCCTCTCGTCCGGTCTTCCCACAGGTGAATATCGATCGGTTGATCGAGTGTCACTTCGATCGCCTTGTCTTGATCGTGCAACTCGTTTTTGACGTCAGTCATTTGTCCGCTAACTCTTGCGACGGGGACCGACATAGATGTCGCTTCCATCCACACGAACGTCATAGCTGCCCACACAGTAGCCGCCGCCGTCGGTGCCTTGTCCGTTTCTAATATCGAATGCGAGGTCATGCCAGGGACAGGACACAACGAACCCTTTCACGCGGCCCTCGTTCAACGGCCCTCCCTCGTGGGGACACAGGTTGTGAATGGCGTAGATCCTGCCGTCGACGTTAAAAAGCGCGATCGCCCGGTTGTTCAGTGTCACCACCTTCGATTCCCCGGGAGGTAGCTCGTCGATCTTGGCGACCGCGTGAAACCCTTCAATAGCCACGTCTCTCCTCGTCTGGCGACAAATGCTTCGCTACATGCGAAGCGTGTATTTGAGTTCGCCGCCCACCGCCACGCCTGTGTGCTTAACGAATCCGGCCGCCGTCTCGATCAGGTACCGCACGGTTTCTGATTCCGAGCCGTGCCACGGGCAGGCGTTCAGCTGACAAGGAGGAACGTTTTCTGCGATGGAAACGATGTGGCGGCTTTCATCCACCCAGATCATGTCTATGGGGAACCGGTACTCCTTGGTCGTCACGCGATGAGGCCCCGTTGACTCGAAGATATAGATCATTCCACCGTTCGGTGGCAATGCATCGTGAAACGCCATGCCGAAGAGCAGTTTTTCCGGTGTATCTGCAACTTCTGCCTCGAGCTCCACACCGCTCGGAAAGGCGATGATGATGGTCTTTCCCTCCTCATGCGGCACGAGGAACATCGAGACACTCATCAGCAGGACGGCCAGCAAGGCCATCATGATGATTCGCTTTTTCTTGTCAGTTGAAGGGGGCTGGGAGGCCATGCAAATACCGCGGTCTGGCAAGAGGCGATCTGGGCCCAAAGGCCCATGATAACAAGGAAACTAGGCCTTCTTCTCCGACGCCGTTCTGTTGACTTGGAAAAGAGCGGCAGACTAGAATGACGCCTTCTTGCGCCACGCACTATGATGGTGGCGCCGCAATCTTGTCAACCTAGTTCGTAGCTTTCGTAGTGAGAAGGAGGCAAGGGTCATGGCACTGCTGATTACGGACGAATGTATCTCCTGTGGGGCCTGTCTGCCCGAATGTCCGAACGAGGCGATTTTTGAAACTCGCAGCGACGCGGAAACCAAGGGCAACCATGTCGGCGACGGCCAGGGAGTAGGCGATAGTATTTATGTGATTACTCATGACCGTTGCACTGAATGCGTCGGCCACTTTGACGAACCCCAATGCGCAGCGGTATGTCCCGTGGACAATTGTTGCATTTCCGATCCCGCCTATCCTGAGACAACCGACGTCCTTTTGGAAAAGGCGCGCACACTGAACCCCGACAAAAGCATTGATGCTGCCAAAGTATGGAGCGGCGTCCGCAACTAGAGATAGCACCTTTCACTGAACAATAGGAGCCCTGCTTCCGAGAGGAGGCAGGGCTCCTGTGTTTTTGAAGCCGTCATTCATCCTTTGGTAGCTTTCTACCAATTGACGCAGTAGAATCAAACAAGTAGCTCCTGCAGCCATCCGGCTCTCGTACCAGCCTCAGCGGAGCCGATCTTGCCTCTCACGCGCGAGGTGATGCTATGCGCTACCGATGGTTTTTAGTCGGCATCCTCTTCTGGGCCGCGACCTTCACGCCGCCGATCCTGGCAAGCACTGGCGACATCGGGAGTATCGTCGAGAAATTCGTCGTTCGGCAATTTCCCGATGCCGCGAGCCACTATTGGGTGATCAATCAAACCCAATGGGACGGCGATGAGATGATCGTCGACCTGCAGACGATCGTCACGGAACGACGTGATATGGAACCTACGCTGAGCCGGTTTCTCTTGTTGATCGTGGCAGGCGAACTGAAAGGCAGTCAAAACATTCCGCTTGAACCCGAAGCAGACTGCCGAACCGAAGAAGCCTAGAAAACTGACAGCGCCCCCGCCGCTTGACGCGACGGAGGCGCTGGAGAAGTCTTACCCGTTTCTTTCTTCTCGACTTACTTGAGCATGACGAGCTTGCCACCGACGTGAGCCGGATGGAGGTGGCAGCGATAGCCGAGGGTGTTTCCCATCGTGGCATAGAACAGGTCGCTAGTGGGAATACCGATGTATTTTGTCTCTCCGGGCTTGAGAACCAATTTCGCATTCACGGCAGTCGGCGCCGCCTGTGTCGTGGTATCGGTCAAAAGGAACCCGTGCTCGGCAGCACTGTTGTTCGTGACCTTGATCAAGACTGGACGTCCCGGCCGCACTTTGAAGTCGATCACGCTCGTCGGAGGATACCAGGCCTTTAGATTACCGATCTCAATGGCATATAGTTCGATATCCACGTCCAATTCCTTAAACGACTGACCCACCACAGATCCGGTTTCCAAATCGCCGACCTCGACACCGCCGGCCTGGTGCGCCAGCGCCGCGGACGCGCCTGCAATGACCATTATGAGGCCGAAAAAGACGCCTAACATCGTCTTGCCCATGACCTACCTCCTTAAGAAGAAAAAGAGATGTGATAAGGTTGGTTTGAAATAACTACCGCCACAATCAGGTAGCCTTGACCCTTCCGACAACCGCCGCTCAGTTCCGCCTGATATGCGTTTGTGTCCATGATCCGTTGGGAGGCAACCTTATAGCACAGCGGAGAAAACGGAAGCAAGATTAGGCACGCGTGATTGGGTCGACTACCCTGGGAAGGGCTTTCAACAGAAAAGATTCCATGTTTTCAATATCTTGCTATTTAGTCGTCTGCACGCGTTCTTCTTTCGTCTCACCGCCCATCAGGAGATCGTACGGAGCATAGTCATCGGTCAAGACTGCTCCTCCAGGCCACGGTTGCGTTCGACGCGTCGCGAGCAACGCGATAGCTTCCGATGGGAGGCGCTGCTGTTCGACTAAGACCGTGACTTTATCTGCGAAATCAGACGCGCCGTGCTGTTCAACCGGCTTACCGGCAAAGAAAAGCAAATTTTCCGCTTTTGAGCTGGAAGACCACGGTCCCTTGACCGCATAGGTCTCGATTGCCGGAAATGATCGCTTCATGGTCTCGACCACTGCCTGTGCCCGGAGAAGGTCACCGCCGGTGCCCGATGAGGCCAAGTTGACGACAAGAGCGCCCTCCGGCGTGAGATGACTCCGCAACTCGGAAAAAAATTCCTCGGTCGTCAGGTGAAAGGGCACCAAGTGACGCGCAAAGGCGTCGGCCCAGATCAGATCGTACGTCGCCTCCGTATGGTTCAGAAACGCTCTCGCATCGCGAGCATACACGTGATGCTGGGGAGGCGCATGATAGGCAAAATAGTCTTCAGCCATTCTAACGACCACTGGATCGAATTCCACGATATCCAACTCGAGCGCCGGCCAATAGCGGGCCAGCCACTTGGCGAAGGATCCGCCGCCATGGCCGAGGATCAGCGCGCGCTTGGGATTCGGAACAAGCGCGAGCGAGGACACCATGAGCTGGCTGTAGGGAAGAAAGAGCGTATCAGGCTCGGCTTTCCACATGACGGCGTGGAAGGTCCGATCCAACACCAGATAGCGAAACAGATCGTCGTCACGAATTCTGACCTGCTGGTAGGGACTGTCTTCTTGATGGACCGGTGGCTTCAGCATCTGTACAGGGAACCAGGCACCCGTCCCGAGTGCTCCGATCAACAGTGCGCAGGAGACGACGGTGACCGGCCTGGCGCCAGCGCCTTTGAACAGCCACCACAAGCCCAAGACCGCTTGGGCGGCGCCGAGCCATGCGACCAAGGCGTGACTGCCGATCCACGAGAGAAAGAAAAATGCGGTCCCCCACGTGCCCGCCAGACTTCCGACGGTCGACAACGCAATCATACGACCGGTATGCCGGCCCAGGTATTCCAGATCCGACACTGCCAGGCGCAGCATTGCCGGCAGCACGCCGCTCAGTCCGAACGCGGGGGGGCCGAGCAACACCGCCGCCGCCAGACAAGGCCCCCAGCGGGGATCCTCAACGGCACCGGCCACCTGGAACAGCACCGCCTGACCGATCCATGCGATGAGAAACGTCCATGCGCCGGATCCGAGCAGCAGTCCGGCCAACACCTGTCCGCCCGGGCGGCGGTCGGAGATCCAGCCGCCGAAGGCGTAGCCGCTGCTCATCGCGGCTAGGATGACCCCGATGAGCGCCCCCCACACAAATAAGGAGTTGCCGAACACCGGCGCCAAGAGCCGGCTGCCCAAAATTTCGAGCGCCATCACCACGGCGCCGGTGATGAACGCCGTGAGAAACAAAAACCAGCGTGGATGGTGCATCGGTGGACGGAGGGTCATGAAGGAAGAACGGCTGTCAACATGGACGACACGCTAGACGGCAGACCGTCAGAAGGGCGCTCATAGTACTCACGGCATCACGAACGTGTCAACGCAAGGCCCGGCTGAGTAATCCGTCACCAGGGTTCTCATTGCCCCAGCCGGAGGTCGCGGGTATACTGCGCTCTAACAACTTTCGCACCGAGGAGGTTTTGTCTCATGCAGATCAGCGTCATTGGCACCGGCTATGTCGGACTGGTCACCGGGGCCTGCTTCGCGGAATTCGGCGTGAACGTCGTCTGTATGGATAACGATGAAAGGCGCATCGCCCGTCTCGAGAAAGGCGACGTCCCCTTCTACGAACCGGGAATCACCGAATTGGTCGCCAAAGGGATCGCTCATGGACGGCTGAGTTTTACAGCCGATCTCACAAGGGCGGTCGACCACGGAGAAGTCATTTTTATCGCCGTCGGCACGCCGCCCCGCCAGGACGGCTCGGCAGATCTCTCCTTTGTCGAAGAAGTCGGACGAGGGATTGCGGCCAAGATGGCTTCCTATAAGGTCATCGTCACCAAATCCACGGTGCCTGTCGGTACTGGAGCGCTGTTGCAACGGGTCATTGCCGATACTCAGCCCAAAAAGACTGCCTTCGACGTGGTCTCCAATCCCGAATTTCTTCGGGAAGGCTCCGCCATTGAAGATTTCATGAGGCCCAACCGGGTCGTCATCGGCTCCGACAGCGACCGCGCCATTGCGGTGATGAAAGATTTGTACCGGCCCCTGTATTTGATCGAGACACCGTTTGTCGTCACGGATGTGCCAACCGCCGAGATGATCAAATACGCGTCGAACGCCTTTCTCGCCACCAAAATTTCGTTCATCAACGAAATCGCCATGCTCTGTGAACGAGTCGGAGCGGACGTTCAAATGGTAGCTAAAGGCATGGGATAGGACCAGCGGATCGGCTCGAAATTCCTCCATGCAGGAGCGGGATTCGGGGGATCCTGTTTTCCGAAGGATCTGGCCGCGCTCGTGCAAATGGGCGATCGCGCCGGCTATCCGATGCAGATCGCTGGAGCCGCCGCCTCTGTTAACGCCCAGCAACGCCGCCACATGGTTGCGAAGATCAAAGCGGCGCTCGGTGGATTGCAGGGCATGACCATCGGCCTGCTGGGTCTGTCGTTCAAGCCCAACACGAACGACC
>JBKPKC010000438.1:0-6854 GCA_046765595.1 Nitrospirota bacterium | reverse complement strand
GTGTACGACCATCATGTGCGCGATCTCACACGGAAGCTCACGCATATCCAGCACGACTTCCAAGGGCACATCATGGCAGGTATGCATGTGCACCTCGATCATGATCACTGTCTCGAAGTATTGGTCGTGAAAGGAAAGGCGTTAGAGATCAGGGAGGTCGCTGACGCGTTGGTCAGCGTGAAGGGCGTGAAACACGGCAAGCTGACGATGACCACGACGGGCAAGGGACTCGTGTGAGCATGCGCGTCTGTGTGATCGATGGCCGGGGCGGCGGATTGGGCCGGCGGCTCATTGCTGGCCTGCAGGCGGAATTTGAGGGAAAACAGCACCAGATCGTTGCGTTGGCCACGAATGCTGTTGCGGCAGCAGCCATGAAGCAGGCCGGTGCATTCTCCATTGGCGTCGGGACGGAGGCCATCGTCCGGACTGTGCCGACGGTGGATGTCATCGTGACATCTCTGAACCTCATCCTGTCCGGATCGATGCTTGGTGAAGTCACGCCGGACATCGTGCACGCGATTGTGACTGCCAGGGCCAAGAAGGTCCTGCTGCCGGTCAATCGCGCCTGTGTTGAAGTCGTGGGGATCGAAGATCAGACCCTGGAGGCGCTGATCATAAGATCTCTTTCCCGTGTGACGTCTTTAGCGGACTCTTTTCAACAGATCTGATCGATCGATTCCTTTATTCATCGTCGTTGCCAGGCCATGAGGGTCTGTGCCGGCCTAATCGGCTGCAGAGACCGTCGTGGACGTCTCGTCCGTCCACAGACACATGAGGACGAGGTGCGGCGTGAGGCCTCGCTGGCTGATTCTAGTGGGCGGTCTTGCTGTCCTGACATGTGCAGACCCCTCGCAGGCTCATGACCCGGATGCGGAAACGCTCGAGTTGTCCGAGATATCGGTCGTCGGAGAACGGGCCGTCGCATCCTCCTCCCAACAGTTCATTCCGGACAAGGAAATTCTGCTTCAGCCCCAGGGACGGCCCTCGCAGGTGCTGCGGCTGGTTCCGGGGTTCGTCGCGGTGGAACACTCAGGCGGCGCTGGAAAAGCGGATCAATATTTTCTGCGTGGCTTTGATGCCGATCACGGCACAGATGTCGCGTTTTTCACCGACGGCATGCCCATCAACTTTCGCTCTCATGCACATGGACAGGGTTACTCCGACTTAAGCTTCATTATCCCTGAAACGATTGAAGGGCTTGATGTGTACAAAGGCGCCTATCTGCCTGATTTCGGAGACTTCAACACGGCAGGGGCCGTCAATTTCCGAACCCGCGACGTCGTAAAGGAGGGTGTCGTACAGGCGGCCGGAGGACAGTTCGCTACGCAGCGGTATGTTCTCATGTTCTCTCCCACCAAGGACAAAGTCCGCACGCTCTTCGCCGGCGAGGGTTACTATACGAATGGACCATTCCTGAACGACAACCGCTATTTCCGGACGAATCTACTCGGCAAGGCGACCACGAATATTTCGAATCGCGATGAACTCAGCCTCACGGCGACATTTCAGAAATCGCAATGGAATGCATCGGGAGAAATTCCGCTTCGTGCGGTTGCCGACGGTACCCTGGATCGCTTCGGCGCCATCGATCCTTCGGAAGGAGGCAAAACCCTCCGCACGACGGCCCGTTTGAACTACCACTATGATACCCCTGCCGGCGGCCAATTCTTCGCCAACGCGTATGGTCAGTATTACAAATTCGATCTGTTCACGAATTTCACTGTGTTCCTCAACGATCCCGTCAATGGCGACGGCATTCAACAACACGACAACCGGTTCATGTATGGAGGGGACGTCGGCTTCAAGCAGCGTGCGGAGTTGTTCGGGATGCCGAGTATCGGCGCCATCGGCGTCCAAGCCAGAGTCGATGATATCCACGCCCGATTGGGTACGCAGGTCAAGCGCAATCCTCTCGGCACCACGACGAACAGCGACATTCTTGAGGCTTCCTATGCCCCCTATATCAAGGCTGAGGTGCAGCCGCTTCCATGGATGCGATTGGCCGGCGGCCTTCGCACCGAGATGTTTACTTTCGATGTGCGGAACCGTTGCGCGGATTGTGCGGAACAGCCTGTCGGACGAACGACATCGAGCGTCGTGCTTCCGAAGGCGAATGTGATCCTGGGGCCCTGGTTCCGGACCGAGTTCTTTGCCAACTATGGCGACGGCTACCACAGCAATGATGCGCGATCGGCCGTGGCTCCCGGCTCGTCACCACTCGCGAGAGCTCGAACCTATGAAGTGGGATTTCGCTCAAAGCCCTGGGGACCGGACGGCATCGAACTCATCACAACTCTATGGGCGATCGATCTCAAATCGGAGTTGGTGTTCGTCGGCGACGAAGGGACGACTGAAAACCGTGGTCCCACACGCCGTCGGGGTATTGAAGCCGCCGTGCGAGGCCAAGTGTGGGGACCGGTCTATGTCAACGGCAGCGTGACATGGTCACACGCTGAATTCACCAATGGGGACGCAATTCCCTTGGCGCCGGAACTCACAGCCTATGGTTCGGTGCTTCTCAACTGGCCGGAAGGCTTCCGATCCCAGATCCAAGCGACCTATCTTGGCGTCCGGCCATTGATCGAGGATCGAAGCGTCAAGTCTCCTTCATGGCTCACGATCGATTTAACAGAGCGATACATGCTGCCTATTAAGCTTTCCCATGGCCGGTTAGAGGCCTTCCTGTTCATTCAAAATACTCTCGACACGAAATGGGAACAGGCGACCTTCTTCTTTGAGTCACGGTTGCGGAACGAAGCAGCCGGCGTCAACGACATCCACTTCGTGCCGGGCAATCCTAGGTTCTTCATGGGCGGTCTCGCCTGGTTCTTTTAATCGGCTGCTGAAAACGACAACATTCTTACCCACCCAATCCCGGCGCGCCAAGACGCGCCTTCACCGGCTTCGTTCTCGGTTACTTAGGCCCTCGACATACATGGTAAAGTACGCCTCGGGCTTCGTTGCCTGCGGCCTTGCGTGAGGAAAAGGCGCGTCTCGGCGCGCCTCGGGCGGGTGTGTGGAGTGGAGGAAGGCGCCTCTCGGCGCCTTGGGTGGGCGGGTGGAATCAAGTTCGTGTTGAGCAGCATCATTGAGAGCACTGATGGGAAACACTGGGAAAATACTTTCACGAGCCTACTTCAATCGCTCGACGCTGGTCGTTGCGCGATCGCTGCTCGGCAAGTATTTGGTCCGGCAGAACGGCGCCGGCAGGATGGCGGGACAGATTGTCGAGGTGGAGGCCTACGTCGGCCCGCACGACCTGGCGTGCCATGCCTCGAAGGGGCGGACGCTAAGAACCGAGGTACTCTTCGGTTCCCCTGGGATCGCCTATGTCTATCTGATTTACGGCATGTATCACTGCTTAAACGTCGTAACAGAGGAGGCGGGCTTTCCGGCAGCGGTGTTGATCAGGGCGGTCGTGGTGCAAGGTCAGTTGATTGATGGGCCGGGACGGCTCTGCCGTGCCTTTTCGATCGACCGTTCGCTGAACCGCACCAACATGACGGCGGGACGGACGCTGTGGTTCGAAGACAGGGGAACGAAGATTCCGAGAGGAAAGATCGGCACGTTTCCGCGCATCGGGGTTGACTATGCAGGGGCCTGGGCCGGGAAGCCCTATCGGTTTCGAGTCAGCGACTGGTGAAGACTCCGGTTCGAGGGAGATCGGGGCTGACCACAAAATAAAAGGGAGCGGCCCTAAGGACGCTCCCTTTTTTTGAAGCTTCGAAGAGGGAACTATTCGATCTTACGGTCGCCTTGGATCTTGGTGGCAGAGGTGACGGGCGGAGCGATCTGGATCTGCGGGCCTTGGACCTTCGGAAGCCGGCCGGCTCCCTCGGTCCCGGTCACCCGATCGTTTTCAGCTTTCTTGAGGTTCTGTGACACATGTTTGTCGTCGAAGCCAGCTGCCTTGGTCAACGTTGATTCACCACGGGCATCCGTCTGCCCCGGGTCGTTCGCCGTCGGTTGTCCATTTACGGGGCTGCCGCTGTTTTTCATCGGATAGCCCTCATGCTTGGGCAGCAGGGCTGGGTTAGCCGACGCCATCGAAACTGCAAACACGACACCGGAAACCATCGCAACAGTGCCGATTAAGAGCTTCATACCCATCTCCTTTGAATAATGGTGGCTGAAGATTGCCGGAAATTGCGTCCGATATCATCCGCAAATCAAGTGGGCGGGATGATATCCGAGGCGGAAAAAGCTGTCAAGGGTGAAACCTGGTCGCTTCGAATCAGCAGCGCAATTACATCTCATTGAAAAATTGCAAGAATGCAGAATCTGCGCTGCCAAATACGATCAGCGTCTATGCGGACGGCGGCCCCGTCCTCGATGGCGGAAGGCCGGACCCCGGCTCACGCCGGGGAGACGGATGGTGACGCTCGTTCCTTCACCGGGCGCGCTGCCGATCGCGATCGATCCGCCATGCTCTTCCACGATTTTTTTCACGGTTGCAAGGCCGAGTCCCGACCCCGCCTTTTTCGTCGTGAAGAACGGCTCGAAGACCTTGTCGACAATTTCAGGAGGAATGGGCGCCCCATCGTTCTTAATGAGGATTTGATCGTCGATGCCACGTCCGGCCCGATGCTGAGTCACGTGGATCGTCAGGTGCCCTCCCGGCGTCATCGCTTCACAGGCATTCTTGAAGATGCTCAGGAAGACTTGCTGCAGCTTGGCTTCGTCCCCCCGGACCGGAGCAAGGACGGGGGCATACTCCTTTGTGACATGGATGCGTGTGACCTCGAGATCGGTCGCCACGACGGTCAGCGCGCTTTCAATGACCTCCGGAACCCGGACGAGGCGCCGATTGAGTTCGAGCGGTTTCGCAAAGTCGAGAATTTCGTTGAGAATGGCCTCGACCCGGATGAGATCGCGCATGGCATTTTCCACGCGCGTTTGCGGATCAAAGTCCAGTACGCCTTCGCCGGTCACTTCCTCCAATTGCGCTCGGATGGAGCCCAGCGGTTCCCGCACCTCGGTTGCCAGAAAGGCACTAAACTCTCCGATGGCCGCCTGGCGCTCCTGTTTGCGGATCATGGGCTCTAGGGGTGCCGGCTGCGGCTGCGCAGGCGCGGGGGACGCACCGGCGTCATCTGCAACCGGCGCAGGAGCGGCGGCAGCCTGGGGCGGAGCCTGAAGCAGGTCCGCGAGCTTGAGGATGAGTGGTTCAAGGGTTCGCGCGTCGGTCGGTTGGTAGCGGTCCGCTTCGCGCGAGGCCAGCGTCACCGTCCCGCCGACTTGTCCTCTCACAAAGAAAGGAAAAACCAATGAGGACTGAAACCGGTCTTTGAACAACTGCTTGTGATCCAGAAAGCGGCCTTGGGTCGACGCGAGATCATGATCGACGCGCGGCTTTCGATGCCGAATCGCCCAACCGGCCGCCGAACTGTCCAGCGCCAGACGATGCCCGGGCCGCATCTCCTTTTTGCCGTCTTTATGGTCGCCCTTCAGATCGCCCGCCATCCCCAGCACTTCTACGTTGCCGGCGATCGGATCGTAGTGACACACCCACGCCCGATCATACGCGACCGACTGATTCGCGTCGGTCAGTACGGCGGTAATCTGTTCCTGAAGGTGCGGGGTCAGCTGAGATACGGGCGGGCTGTAAATCGGCGGAGAGTTCGAGACAGCCGTTGCTGGCTCCTGGCTGACGAGCGGACGACTCAACACTGCGTTCATGTCGAAGAGCTTGTCCCGGTCCAACGCCTTGGTCACGTCATCGCTCGCCTGGTCCATGAGACCGCGTTCTTTCTTGGTGAACGCGGCGCTTTCCTTGCGGCCGATGACGAGAAAGCCGTAGGTCCGGTTCCGGTACTTGAGGGCGACCCCCAACAGGGATTTTGCGCCGGGCGTTACCATGCGCAGGCGGACGGTCCGGCTTCCGTCCTGATCCTGTGCGCCGGATGCCGCAAGCGCCGGCGCCGATAATGTGCGAAGGATGGCCTGCACATCGCGGGTGTTGAACCCACGCGCAGCATGGCCGACGAGGGGGCCGTTCTCCCGGTGAAAGACGGCGGCCAGGGCCGAGTCCACCGGCAAATCATTGAGGACCGAAGTGAGCGTCCGTTGAAGCTGGGTTTCCGCAGGCGGTTTGCCGTGCGGGGTCGTTGGTGTCATTACGCGCTGTTCATACAAAAGTGCGGCATTGTAGCAACGGAATAGAGCCAATTCAACGATTCTCGTTCACTCAGGTTTCGGCATGAACGCTGACAAGCGGGTCTATTCATGTGGATTGATGATTTTCGGCTGCCGGGATTCCGTCGTGCGGATTTCGGCCTGGCGGTAGTCGCCGGTCAACAGATTGAGCACGCTGGTGACGATGCTAATTACCAACGCACCCCCGACCGCGGGCCAGAAGCCTGCGACCGTGAATCCTTTCACGACATAGGCCGTCAGTTCGAGCAAAAGGGCGTTCACGACGACCAGAAACAGCCCGAGCGACAACACGATCAAGGGCAAGGTGAGGATCAAGAGAATCGGGCGGAGCAGCAAATTCAAGATGGTGAGCACGAGCACCGCAGCTACGCCGGCCCCGAAGCTCTCCGCTTCGAGGCCGGGGATGGTGGCGTCGGCTAGGAATACCGCGACACCGGAGATGAAAAGGCGAACGATGGTCGCGTGGATACCTCCGCCGACGGGGGCTGCCTCTGTGTGCTGCGAATAGTGAACGATGCGCACAGATTCCTCAAGGAGCGGGCGCGGCGGTGGGCGCCTGCTGGGTCAGCGCCGGTGTGGGCGGCGTCTGTTTCTTCATCGAGGAAAAATGGACTTCGGTCGCAGTCAAGCTTTTGTCCTCCTTGATGGCTTCGATCACCACCCGGTCCCCCACCTCCGGCAAATTGGTGCTCTTGGGA
>JBKPKC010000437.1:0-2927 GCA_046765595.1 Nitrospirota bacterium | reverse complement strand
GGACGGACACCTACCGTGATGGGTTCGTGCCCGGCGGTACCTATAATACCCAGGAAGGCTTCCACGCCCATACGCTGACCGTCTCGGTGGAGTTTTTCGTTCGGGCAGCAGCGTGGCGCAATGGCAGGTTCCATCCGGTCATCGCGGCTCCGGTGCACACCATTTATTTCAATGATGTGAACGAAGATCGCGCACTCCGCAAACAAGTCGTGGGCGACGAGACACGTGCGGATCTCCAAACGGCCATCACCGGCCTACTAACAAGCTCCTTTAAGGATATTGCGACCGGCAAGACGATCGATGAGACGCCATGGCCTGTGAGTAACTGGTCCGAGAAGGACAAGGCGGCGGCGAATGCCGCCTTTGCGAAGGCGATGAACGTCTCTTCTGCTGCCGACAAGCGTCCGACCGAAGGCCTCGACAGCACGCCGAAGATTGAGTTGAGTCCTGAGCTGGATGAGGAATGCGGGAAGGCCGATCCGTCATGGAGGGATTTCTGGAGTGCCGAATTCATCCGTCAAGGGTGGGTCAAGCCTGAGCGGGGCGTCACACTGGAGCATTTTCTGAACTGTCAATGGGTCCAGTATCTTGGAATGGATGGCTACTATCATCTTGTCGATACGATTACTTTGTATGAACCCAATGTTGTGTTTGAACTGAACGGCAAGTTCTTTCGAAAGCGTTCCGCGCTCTTCTCAACGCACCGCATGATCACAACGATGGGCGATCGCTTAGCGGAGGCCCAACAGGGTTTTATTCCCCGCAGTATCATGCAGTTTTCTACCGACCTCACGCTTGGCAAACAGAGAGTGCCTCCGCTGGCCACTCCGGTCGGCAACTAACAATCGATCCTCGTCAAGGGAATTTCCCAGTGTGAGCGCACGCCATGCCGCGGCATGCTGCGCCTCCATGAAGCATTGTTCTCTGTTGCTCATCATTCTGTGCTCTACCGCCTGTTCATGGTTCCCGTCCGTCGTGCATCCCATTGTGGTCGGCGACGTTGAGGTTGATCCTGCCACACTGCATACGGTGGGCCTCAGTCTGCCGGTTTTGGAAGGAGATGAGGATTTCGATGCCTCTGTCCGGGTGGCCTACCGTCAAGTCGGTTCTCCGACCTGGAACGAGGCGCTGCCGCTGCAGCGTGTCCGCACGGATATGCTGTCACCACAAGTACCGAGTCAATTCACCATCGGCGAACAATTTGCCGGAAGCATTTTCGACTTGAGGCCGGATTCCACCTATGACATCCGTCTCATGATCGAAGACCCCGACGGCGGAACGTCGACGCGAACAGTCCGGACGGCCACCCGGGCGTCACCTCGTGATCCTTCGCTGGCGGCCTCCATCGTGGACGTGGATTCAGACGATGCCCTGGCTGAGGCGCTCGCGCAGGCGAAGCCCGGAGACGTCATTACGCTGGCCAATGGCCGCTACAAGGGTCCGTTCCGCCTGGAACGGAGCGGGACCGACGCCGAGCCGATCATCGTCAGGGGACGCGACCGGGATGAGACGGTCATTGTCTCACCGGGCGCCGAATACGGTGTACGGATCGCCGGCAGCCACATCCATTTCGAAGATATTACGATCCGGTCAAGCGCCTGGGGAATCGTCGTCGCGAATGCCAGTGACGTCGTCATCCGACGAACCCACATCACGGATGTGTACTACGGCATCGACGGCAGGGCCGGCGCCAATAGACACCTGTATATTTGCGACAACCAATTAGAAGGCAAAGGCGTCCGCTGGCCCGATACCAGCGGGCGGACCTGGAACTACGAAGGCATCGTCGTGACAGGTGCCGGGCACGTCATTTGCCACAACACTCTGGCGGGATTCGGCGATGCGCTCGGCCTCTCACAGCCCGACAAGATTCCCAATCGCGCCATCGATTTTTATGGCAACGACGTGCTCTGGGGCGGGGACGACGGCATCGAATTGGACTACAGCGAACGGAACGTCCGCGCCTTCCGTAATCGTTTCGGCAATGTCGCCATGGGAATCAGCTTTCAACCGGTGTGGGGCGGGCCGGTCTATGCGATCCGCAACGTCATCTACAACACGGCAGTGGCACCCTACAAACTGAACCAAAGTCCCTCAGGTTTCCTGATCCTGCACAACACCTCCGTCCGCGCCGGGTGGGCATGGCTGCAATACGGCAACTACGTGTCCAACTTTTCATTTTTCAATAATGTCACGGTAGGAACGGACAAGGCCGTCCATGTGGAACCATATCTCCAGCTCGCCGGCATCGATTACAACGGATGGAGTCCTGAGGGAGAGTTTAAGTTCGACTATAGCTGGTCGGGATTTTCGACATTGAGCCGGCAGTCCCCCTATGAACGCCACGGACGGCTGCTGTCCACGCCGGTGTTCGTCTCCGGAATCTCCGTCCCACCCCGATTCGAGGCGTTCATGCCGCCGCCGGCGGCATTGAATCTCCATGCCCAGAGCAATGCGGTAGACGCCGGAGTGCGCCTTCCCAACATCAACGACGACTATACCGGCGACCAGCCTGATATGGGAGCGTTGGAACTAGGCCGCGATGCTCCGCGCTACGGAGTGCGTTGCGGCGGACCGCCCCGGTAGTGCCCGGCACAAGACGTCAGTCCCGGCTCTGATAGGGAATCGGATAGATCAGCGTCAGAAGCGAAATCTCATGGTTCCATAACCAGACTCCGACGACCATGACCAGCAGAACTGTGGGAAGGATGAGCAAGGCCAACGCCGAGAAATCGGCGAGCGACAGTCGTCTCGTCTCCAAGGCGCATTCACCGCCATCGCCACGTTTAATGGATCGCACCAAGAGAGCGGCGTTGAGTTGATGACTTTTGAAGATGAATGAGTAAAAGTCTCCGATTAGTGGAATGGAGCCGATCAACCCGTTTTTGAGCAGATTATATGCCATGTGCACCTGCACGTCCCATGGG
>JBKPKC010000436.1:0-2417 GCA_046765595.1 Nitrospirota bacterium | reverse complement strand
CTGGAAATGTGCCGGCCCATCTGGTTTCCTTCAGGACATCATGCCGAACATTTTGAACTGATGGCACCCGGCCTGATGACCCACACCATCACGCCCGCGAACGCGACTGAGCCGAGCGCGGCCAGCCAGAGAAAGACCTCTAGTTTTCCGAAGACGGCAAACAGCAACACGACGACCGAAAAGTCCCTGCTCGCCACATTCTTGAGCATGAAGTCGGACCACGCCGCATGCAGAGGCGTTTTCCATTCACTGGCGGTTCGGATTTTTTGCGCCCGATTGACCAGGAAAAACGAAAGCGCGTTGCCGGAAACGGCGGCAGCTCCCAAGGCGAGCGGGATCCAGGCGTCGTCCGTCGCCGGCCTCTTGGCGAACGCGCCGAAAGCAATCCCGCCGAAAATGGCCATGTGGACGACGTTATCCAGCGCAATGTCCAACCAGGCTCCAAACGGAGATTCGGTAAACGTCAGTCGGGCGACTTCCCCGTCGCTACAGTCGATGACCGCCGCCAATTGGAACAACAACGCTGCGGCGACACCCGCAGCGTAGCTTCCCACCGCAAATCCCGCCGCTGCAAGGAGACCGATCACCGTGGCCAAAACAGTAATGGCGTTGGGAGACCACCCCATGGTCAGAAACACGCGCGTGCACCACCGAGAGAGTTTGCGATTGAAGTACCGGTCGACGAAGCCTTCAAACTCACCTTTTAAGGACGAATACAGCCGGCCCTCGGCCTTGTGCACATCGGCCTGCGCCTGCACCGGTTGATACCAACGGGAGGGATTGTCATCTCCAGACGGCAGCACGTAAACCCGGCCATCCATTGCGGCGCGTTCCAGCCACCGACCGACTGGCATCGAGTCGAAGTCGGCGGCCAATTGTCCGGCAGCACTCAGCTCAGACGCAGGCATCACAATGACGTCGGCGATACTTTCGCTCCGGCCAAGACTCCACGTCGTCACACGACGCTCGCTTTCCCCCATGCCAGGTCCGACGACAATCGCCTGTGCAGGTCGTACGTCGCGCCGTAACTCTTCAACCAATGAACGGGAGAAAACCGTGCCCACGCCTGACAACAAGCAGAACCCGCGGACTTCGGCGGCAAGGGCCTCCCAGGTTCGAGCGTCGTCCACAGGAAATTCCCGAATCGGCATCCAGCGAACCGGAATCGTGACGCGCGGGCCTCGTAGAAGTGATTGCTTCAGCTGGTCTTCCTCGGGCCCAGAAAGGACAATGAGCTGCCTCATTCCGGCACGCTGGAGCGTTAACAAGGTCCGTTGAAACAGGGTGACGCCGACAATCGGAGTCAGCGGCGCCAACGCCTTTCGAGCCGAGCCGTCGAACAGGTCAATCGAAGGAAACAATACGGCCGTCGAAAGCCCTTGCAGTTCCGTTCCCTTGGCCAACATGGGATCATGCATGTGGTGCTACCGATTCGGCGGGAGGTCAAGAGAGCTTCGGCAAAATCTCCCGTTCCGCCTTCTCCACATCTTCGGGAAAATCAATCTCGGTCCAGGGAAGCCCCCCGATGACCTCGTAGCCGACCTTGACGTCGCGGAAGAATCCGATCAACGCGTCTTCGTACTCCATCTGCCAGGCTTCTCGGTCCACGAACGTCCTCAGCGATGCCACAATGTGCGGGGTATCCGCATGCCGCACTTTAAGAAAGCCGACGCCCTCACCGGCGTAATCGTACCGTGACGGCATCTTCTTTGTGAGTGCCACCACGCGACCGCCTTCAGCAACCACCATGCATTCCTCACCGGTCTGCTTGACGGAATCATCCATCAGCAAGGCGTTGGGATAGGCTGACCGCACCAGCCGACGCAAAATCTCCCGGTGAAAAAGCACGTCAGCATCCATGATCACCACGTCGTCATCCAACGCGGTGCGCGCCACCCAGAGGGAGGAAATGCTGCCTCGATGGAAGTGGTCGTTCACGAGAAATTCGACGCGAACACCGGCTGAGTTCGATTCCGCCGCCGCCCGAATCATGTCCTGTTTGTAGCCCACCACGATAACGGCGTGCTGAATGCCGACGCTGGCCAGGCTGGACAAATAGCGGGCCAATAGGGTTTGGCCGCCGATGTCAATGAGGCACTTGGGGCGATGCTGCGTAACCGGCCAGAGGCGCTTCCCGACCCCGGCGGCCAGAATAACGGCTTTCATCAAGGTTTGCCGATCTCTTCAAACGCATCGAGAAACTCGACAAATTGCTGTTCGGTCAGGGCACCCATGTTGGCAATGCGGAAGATCCTATTCTCGAGGTTCCCTTGGCCGGCATAAATGACATACCCGCGGGCTTTGAGTCGGTCGTGCAGCGTCGGATACGAAAGACCCTCGGGCAGGTAATACGAGGTGATGCTGTTCGATTGGCGGTCGGGCGCAAGCACCGGCTTGACGCCGATCTTGGCCATTCG
>JBKPKC010000435.1:0-3448 GCA_046765595.1 Nitrospirota bacterium | reverse complement strand
CCGATTTTTACGCTTTGGCTGTCGAGCACGTCGACGGATTCGCACCCGGCTACGCACACCTTTCCCATCTGACGCGCCACGACCGCCGCGTGCGACGTCATGCCACCCCGCGCTGTCAAAAATCCGCTCGCGGCGTTCATCCCATGAATATCGTCCGGGCTGGTTTCCTGCCGGACCAACACTACGCGGCTGCCGGCCGCCTTCATGTCGACGGCCCGATCAGGGCTGAGAGCGATTTTTCCGGCCGCAGCGCCAGGGCCGGCCGGCAGGCCTTTGCCCAAGGGATTGGCCTTTGATTCCTCCTTCACATCGAAGATCGGATACAGGTACTGGGCCAGTTGATCGGGTCCAATGCGTTGGACGGCTTCCTCCTTCGAGATGGCGCCTTCTTTCACCATGTCGACGGCGATCTTGACTGCGGCAATACCGGTGCGTTTCCCGACCCGGGTCTGCAGCATGTACAGCTTGCCTTCCTGAATCGTGAATTCCAGGTCGAGCATATCGCGGTAATGTTTTTCGAGTTTCTTGTAAGTCTGCTCGAGCTCCTTGTAGGCGTCGGGCACGTTCTTGGCCAGCGCGGTCACAGGCAGCGGCGTCCGGATGCCGGCCACGACGTCTTCGCCCTGCGCATTCATCAGGCACTCCCCGAAGAACGTCTTGTCTCCTGAACTGGGGCTCCGGGTGAAGGCAACGCCGGTTCCGCTGGTCTCTCCCATGTTGCCGAACACCATCGCCACGACATTGAACGCAGTGCCCCAGGAATCGGGGATGCCGTAGAGCCTACGGTAGGTGATGGCCCGTGCACCGAACCAGGAGGAAAACACCGCGTTGATCGCCATGCGGAGTTGTTCAAGCGGCTCGTCCGGAAATTCCTTCTTCGTCTCTTCCTTGACCAACGCCTTGAAGCTCGCGACCAATTCGCGAAGGTGGCGCGCATCGAGATGTGTATCATGCGTCGCGCCGACTTCCGCCTTCTTGTGCTTGAGAATGGCTTCGAAGTGCTCGCGCGGCACCCCCATGACGATGCTGCCGAACATCGAGACGAACCGCCGGTAGCTGTCCTGCGCGAACCGGTCGTTCCGGGTTTTTGCGGCCAGGCCTTCGACCGTTTTCGTCGTGAGTCCGACGTTGAGCACCGTATCCATCATGCCGGGCATCGAAGCCCGGGCGCCAGAGCGCACCGAGACCAGCAACGGCCGCTCGGGATCCCCGAATCCCAAGCCCATCGACCGCTCAACGCGCTTGAGCGCTTGGAGGGAGGCGTCCCACATTCCCGGCGGATACTTTTTGCCGAGCTTGTAGTATTCGACGCAGGCCTCGGTAGAGATGGTGAAGCCGGGGGGCACCGAGATGTCCAGATTCGTCATCTCCGCCAATCCGGCCCCCTTTCCGCCGAGCAACTCTTTCATGTTCGAGGTGCCTTCGGCCTTTCCGTCGCCGAAGTAGTACACATATTTCTTAGCCACGCGTCCTCTCCTTCCGTCCACCCTCAGCGGAGGTCCGATGCGCGCCGGGATGGCGCCGGATCAAGCTGCAATCGATACCGACTGACCAGATATCGTCTGATCCACATGCCGAGCAGCAACACGACGCCGACGAAGAGCGCCAGCGCCAGCAACCGGAAATCCGACCGCACCCCCGGGTCGACGTAATACTGGCCGTCTGGACCGCGTCGAACGGCGATGTCCTTCGTCAAATGATGCGGTTGCCCCGACGGATCCGCCAGCTTGATCCATTCCGAGCAGACCCGCACGGGGTCCGCTGCGCCGGTCACCCGCTCCCAACTCAATCGAAGACAGACGTCTTCCTTTGCGTTGAAGACCTCCGGCGTACTGGCCAGCTCATCGAGGTTGATCCCGCTGACCCAAAGGCCGAACAACAAGAGCACATTGCAGAACACGATCAGTGCCGCGGTGACCAGCCGCGAAAACCGCCGGACTTTCGCCGCATGGTTCTTGTTCGACTCAGGTTGCGGAGGGTCCGGCAGTCCCATCATGCTCTGTTGTCCCGATGGGCTGGATCAGGCTGTCCCTTACGTCCCTTGTACCACAATACGCGAAAAGTCCGCGAACGAGGTAAAGCACTCGTTGACGTCCTTGAGCAAGGACAACCGGTTGCTGCGCAGCGCGCCGTCCTCCACGTTCACCATGACGTTGGTAAAAAAGGCGTCGATCACCGGTTTGAGCCCGACTAACGCCTCCAAGGCCTTTTCGTACCGTCCTTCGGTCATTTCACGACGGACGTCCTCACGGCAGACGCCGATCCGCCGGTACAACTCCCCTTCTGCGGAGTCCTGGAACCGGCCGGGATCGACCGCCTGACGTTCCCACTGTTCCTTCTCGACGATACGGGAGGCCCGTTTGAATCCGACGATCAGCGGATCGAAATCCGGCTTGGCCGTCACGGCCTGCATTGCTTTCATTTTCAATGACAGCTCGACGAGATCGATCGGGCCCGCCGAAGCCGTCCGCAACACGGCTTCCATGACGTCATCCCGCAAGCCTTGCATTGTCCTGCCGTAATGGCGCACCCGTTCGAACAGGAAGTCCGCAATGCGTTGACGACCCTGGCGGTCAGAATCCGGAGCCCCCTTGATGCCGCCGTCGACGAGCAGGCGCCGTGCATAATCGATGGTCTGGCCGAGATCCAGGCGAAGGTCCCGTTCGAGGACCATGCGCACAATAGCCGTGGCGTGGCGGCGGAGGGCAAAGGGATCTTCCGATCCCGTTGGAATCATCCCGACGTGGAAAAACGCCGCGATCGTATCCAAGCGGTCGGCAAGCGACAACACGAGTCCAGGCAGCGAGCGGGGCAATTCGCCTTCCAACGCTTTCGGCAGGTACTGTTCGCGGATCGCCCGACTGACCGCTTCGGGCTCTCCGTCATGCGCGGCATACTCGCCGCCCATAATACCCTGGAGTTCCGGAAATTCACCTACGATGCCCGTCAGCAAGTCCGCCTTCGAGAGAAATGCGGCTCTCCGGCATTCATTCAACAGATCATCATTTTCCCGGCTGCCGCTGAGCGCAGACACCAGCGCCGAAACCAGTTGGATGAGGCGCTCCTCCTTCTGTCCCATCGTGCCGAGTTTTTGATGAAACGTCACGCCGCTCAACTTCTTGACCCGCTCCTCTAATCGCATTTTCCGATCTTCATCGAAGAAAAACTTGGCGTCGGCCAGCCGGGCGGCAAGCACCCGCTCATTGCCTGCCCGAATCAACGACATGTCCTTGGGCTGGTTGTTCGCAATGGCCAGAAAGTGAGGAGCCAACGTTCCCGTCTTGTTGTCGCGTACGGAGAAGAAGCCTTGATGCTCTTTCATCGAGGTGATGAGAATGTCGGAAGGAACCTTCAGGTACTCTGGCTTGAAGCCTCCCAGCACCGCGCAGGGCCACTCCGTCGTGAACACGGCCTGCTCGAGCAGCGACTCGTCGCCATTGAGCATGAC
>JBKPKC010000434.1:0-6532 GCA_046765595.1 Nitrospirota bacterium | reverse complement strand
TCCCACACCCGCTCGCCGGCTTTCCGCCCTGATTTCTCGTCTTGCGCCTTCAGCTTGTCGTCGGTGCCGAACATCCCGATGGCGAATTGGCCGAGCGCCACCACGCAGGCACCCGTGAGCGTCGCAATGTCGACCAACGCGGCGGGATTGTAGCGCTGGGCGTAGGCGAGCGCATCGGCAAGGATCAATCGCCCCTCTGCGTCGGTGTTTTGTACCTCCACGGTCTTTCCCGACAAGGTTTTGACAATGTCGCCGGGCTTCATCGCCCGGCCGCCGGGCATGTTTTCAGCCACCGGCAGAATGCTGACCAGACGCAACGGCAGTCGCAGACGGGCGGCCGCCCTCGCCGCGGCGAGCACTTCGGCCCCGCCGGTCATGTCTGCCTTCATGTGTTCCATGTTCTCAGCGGGCTTGAGCGAAATGCCTCCGGTGTCGAAGGTAATCGTCTTGCCGATGAAGACGACCGGACGTTCGTCTTTCTTCTTCGATCCATTGTATTCAAGGATGATGAACTTCGGCGGTTCGTGGCTGCCTCGTGCGACACCCAGCAGAGCGCCCATGCCGAGTTGTTCCATGTCCTTCTGTTCGAGAATTTTCAACGTCAGCGTTTCGTCCTTCGCGATCCTCTTGGCCTCATTGGCGATACGCGTCGGCGTCATGACGTTCGACGGATGATTGCAAAGGTCCCTGACCATGACCGCGGCTTCCGCCGTCGCCATGCCGCGGCGGATGCCTTCCGACAACGGTCGCAGGTGAGCCTTTTGCTGAGTCAGGATAGTCAACCGTTCGACATTGACCGGCGTGCCGTTGTCGCTGCGATAGGTGTTGAACTGATAATTCCCGAGAATGGCGCCTTCCGTCATCGCCTGGGCGACATCCAGCGGCGCATGTCCCCTCGGCGTCACGGCCGGCATGACGGCCGCAAACGACGTCGCCTTGCATTGACGCACCCGTTTTACCGCATGGCCCAGTGCCTGCCGAACACCGTCCAACGTCAGCTGGGACTTTTTGCCCAGCCCCACAAGCAGGAGCCGTTTCGCCGGCACCTTGCCGTGGGTGTGATAGACCAATGCCTCTCCGGCTCGCCCTTCGAACTCCCGCGATTGCAGCAGGTCCCGTAACGACCCGCCGAGCATCTTGTCGAGTCCTGCGGCATCCGGCTTGCTCAGCGGCTCTCCTTCGCATTGCATCAGCACGAGCAGTTCCGCGGTTTCAGCCTCACCGCGCCCGACCTTGGGCTCAATCTCCAGAATTTTCATTCCATCGCTCCTTGTCTTTGGCAATGTCGCCGGCCAGCGGATGACAGGCCGTCGTCACGCCACTCCTCACTCATGATGAATGACGATCGTCACACGCCCCGCATATCCGGAGTCCAGATCAACTTGTGCAGTTGCAGCTGAACCCGCACAGGGAGATGATCCGCCAATACCCATTCGGCCAGCTGCCGCGGCTCCACCGAGCCGAAGACGGGGCTCATCAGCACGGTGCAGCGGTCCGCCAATTCGTATCGGGCAAGTACCTGACATGCCCATTCGTAGTCCGACCGATCGGCCAGCACGAACTTGACTTCGTCCTTGGCTGTCAAGCGGGTCACGTTCGGCCAATGCATCCGGTCCGACATGCCGCTGCCCGGGCATTTCACATCGAGAATCACGTGGGCCCGCGCATCGACGGCGGTGGTATCGATCGCGCCGCTGGTTTCGATCAACACCTCGAAGTTTTTGTCACAAAGCCTCCTGATCAGAACCAAGGTTTCCGATTGAGCGAGGGGTTCGCCGCCCGTGATTTCCACCAGGCGGCACTCGTAGGATTCGATCTTCACGAGAAGCTGTTCGAGGTGCACCTCGCTTCCGCCATAGAACGCGTATTCCGTGTCGCACCAGGTGCAGCGTAACGGACAGCCGGTCAGCCGTACGAAGACGCAAGGCTGACCGGCGTATGTCGATTCCCCCTGTATGCTGTAGAACAGTTCCGTGACGCGCATGATTAGGGCCAATTGACGACGGGCCAGCCCCGCTCACGGGCGATGCGCCGCATGCCGCGGATCGGATTGACCACGACCGGGTACCCGACCAATTCAAGGATTTCCGTGTCGCCAGGGCTATCGCCATAGGCGAACGAACTGGATAGTTCCAGACCTTTTTCCTGTGCGTGAGACATGATCAGCTGGCGTTTTCCCGCCCCGTACGGCAGAGGAGGAACGATGGCGCCCGTGTAGAGGACGCCGCAGCGCTCAAGCCGGGCCGCAAACAGGGTGGGGACGTTGAGCGCGGCCGCAAGCGGCGTAATCAGAAATTCCGGGGCCCCGGAAATGAGAATCAGTTGGTGGCCGGATTGGCGGTGCGCCTCCAACCGTTGGCGGCCCTGTTCCGAAACGGCTCGGCACATGACGTCCTCAAAAAACTCCTTCGCGCAGGCATCGATCATGGACGGATCTTTGTCTTCGAGATACACCTTTCGCTCCCGTAGCGGATGGATCGAGACGGACGGCCCCTGTCGACTCAGCCATGAAAGACTCCTTCGCAATTCACGCCAGCCCACGAGACCTCTGCGCCACAAATAGCGAAAAAATCGCACTTCACAGGCCTGTCCCGGAATGAGGGTGTTGTCCACGTCAAACAACGCAGCCAGCGACGCCGGCGATGCAGTCGTGGCGGCCCGGATCAGAGAGGGATGAACGTCGTGATAGCCATGCATGGTGTTGAATCAATCGGCGAGCTAGACGGCCAATCTTACAGAACAGGCTATTGATTGACAAGGATTTTGGCCTACTTCTATAATGCCGCTCCCTCACAAGCACGATGATTGATCTCAGTAGGGGCCTGCTCAAAATGCCCTTGAACGAGACCGCAGGCAGCTGCGAGCGAGGCGTACATGGTTGGGACGCCGCAGCGACGCAGGCGACCGGGAACGAAGTTGAACGTTTCGAGGTTGATCACACTGAGGCTGCTCAAAATGTTTTCCGGCAAGGCCCGCAAGGAGCGCAGACCCTGAGAGGTCCTCTTGGTCGGTACGTTGAAGGGAATGCGTGACTGAGAACGCCGCAGGAAGACAGTTTCAGGAAGCCGAACATGCCGAAGTGGTGGAATGGCAGACACGCACGTTTGAGGGGCGTGTGGCGCAAGCCGTGCGGGTTCAAGTCCCGCCTTCGGCACCAAATTAAACTTCCATGACAAACGGAGCCGCAATGCCCCTTGCCGGTGCGACTTCTATACGCCGCCGCGCTGTTTCATCGCCAAAACCTGCTGTGATCAGGCTGCTTCTCGTCGACGATCATGAAGTCGTACGCGTTGGCTTGCGGACGGTTTTGCACAACAATCACGGCATTACCATTGTTGGTGAGGCTGACAGTAAGGCTCAAGCCGCGTCGGAAGCCAAACGGCTGCGGCCTGACGTTATCTTGATGGACGTCCGTCTTCCGGACGGATCAGGCGTCGAGGCTTGCCGCGAAATCTTGTCAGAACAACCAACCGCACGGGTGATCTTTCTCACATCCTATACGGACGACGACTCGGTTCTCGCCGCCGTTCTTGCTGGAGCCTACGGCTACGTGTTGAAGGAAATCGATTCTGCGGCGCTGATTCGGGCAATCCGGACCGTCTCGACGGGCCGATCCATTCTCGACCCCGCCGTGACCAAACGGGCGCTCGAATGGATCAAAACCGTTCCGACGGCTGAAGGCGCTGCGCGCCCCTCTTCGCTTTCGCCGCAAGAGGAACGGGTGTTGGCGCTGGTGGCCGACGGACTGACCAACAAAGAAATCGCGTCCACCCTCAAGTTGAGCGACAAGACGGTCAAGAACTACCTGGCCAACATGTTTCAAAAGCTCCATATCTCTCGGCGGGCTCAGGCGGCTGCATTCTTTGTGAAACGTACCGTCTAATCTCGAGCGTTCCTCAGCACTCCGCTCGTTGCTATGTCATCCCCTTGGATCGTGTCGGTGAATGCCGTCCTCGGCGGTCTCGTCGTCGCCGTCGGAGCGTGGCTGGCCTCACAGGCGTTCTCCGTCCTCCACGTGGGGCTGGTGCTCGTCGCTGCGACAGGATTCCTCTGGTGGCGCGGCCGGACCGTGACGCTCATCTGGGCCTGGTCGACGCTGCTGCTCGGCATCGAGTGCTTCGCCTGGCCCATCGCCACGATGCTGCAAGTCCGCTCGGCGGGCGGAGAACCGTCCGACGAGCAGATGGGCGCCATCCTCTCCGCGACCCTCATGGGCGTGTTTTCGGCCGTCTTTTGGACCGCCTTCTCTTATGGCCTCTTCAAACGGGCCAGGAAAACAGCGGAACCCGCTACGGCCTCACGCACACCGCGGCAACGGTAGACGCTCACCACATGTCGATCGGATCAACGTCGACGTCGAACTTCACCATGCGACGCGTATAGGCGGCCTCGAGTTCGGCGACCGTCGATCGAATGGTCGGTACGGACTGAAACTCCGGAAGGGATTTGATCAAAATCTGCCGGCGATATCGCCCGCGAATCCGCGGCACAGGAGAGCGCACAGGTCCTAGGATTGTCAGCTGTCCCGAGGCCACAGCAGAGGTGGCCGCCCGGGTCAGTCCAGCTGCCCAATCGCGGGACGCCCGTTCGACCATCGATTCCTCTGCGCCGGAAACATGCAGAACGATCACGCGCACGGCAGGAGGAAACGCGAGCGCGGAGCGGTGCATCAGCTCTTCCGATGCGAACATGGCGTCATCGCATTTGGCCGCCGCCTCGATGACATAGTGCGTGGGAAGATACGACTGGATGATGAGCCGTCCGCCCCCCGCCATGGGTTGTACCAGCGTCGCCGCGTCCCGAAGCTGATGAAAGGTGCGTTCCGCCGCTCGAAAATCCGGGAGGCTCAGTCCGGCATCCGCCTGCACGACTCCAGCTAGAGCCACCGACGGTACGAGATCCTCGCTCAACAGAACTTGCGTGCCGACGAGGACATCCCACTCGCGACGACGCACCCGTGTCCAGATGTCCTGGGCCGCTTTGGGGCTGCGTAACGTATCGCCGTCGACTCGCAACACGCGTGCAGATGGAAAGCGTCGCTTCACTTCTTCTTCGACCCGCTCGGTGCCTTCCCCAACGGGCTGAAGTCGAGCGCTCCCGCAGCCGGTGCAGAGGTCGGGAATGGACAGCGTTCCACCGCAGTAATGACAATACAGGAGCTGTTTCTGCCGTGAAAAAGCGAATGCGACGGCACAGGAGGGACAGCGCGGGACTTGACCGCACTCTCGACATACTAAGGCGCCCGCATAGGCCTTCCGGTTGAGAAAGAGAAGGACGCCGGCCTGGCGGCTGATGGCATCCCGCATGGCGTCATGCAGCCGTGAACTGAGGACCATCCGTCGATCTTCCTGACGAAGATCGACGACTTCAATCTGGGGCCAGGCGTCGGGCTGCTCAGGCGCTTTCAGAAGATCGTCCGGTGCCCCCATCCCCAATGCTTCGAGAGAGAGATGGGACGAGGCCACCACGAGAACCGCCTGCTCGTCCTGCGCTCTCAACCAAGCGACCTCCCGCGCATGGTAGCGGGGCTCCATCGGCTCTTTCAGGGCAGGGTCTTCGTCGCGATCGACCCAGATCATGCCGATGGGTCGCAGCGGAAGGAACACGGCGGCCCTCGTGCCGACGACGACCGACGTTTGCTTGTCAGCAATGCGGTTCCAGACCTCCGCTCGCTTCTGGTCCGGCATCGTGCTGTGCAGAACAACCGTCGCCCACGCCGGATCGTCCAATGCCGCAGCCAGCGATTCCGCTCGACTGGTTTCTCCAGTAATGACCAGAACGCTCCGGCCGAGTTCAACGGTCCTGGCGGCCGCAGCGCGGAGCAACGCCAGGCGCTCCCCGGAGGCGGCCTGGACCAATAGACGGGCAGCCTGCTGGTTTTCCACCGCACGGATGAGGCGCTGCTGGCAATCGTGGATGTCCGGTGCGCCAGGGGTTTGCACATACCAGCGCTTACTCGAACCAAAAAGGTCGGAAGCCGGAAATAGCTGGTTCAACGCCTCGACGCGCTGGGCCCCGCGGCCGTGCACCTTGTGCGCCCAGCCACAATCGAGAATTGACGCCATGATTTCTCCATGACCGCCGTCTTTCGTCCCGGCAAGACGCGACAGCGGAATGCCCAGCGGACGGCGCTTGAGCCGCTTTAGAAGTTGAGCGACCTCGGGAGAGGTCGCTGCGCTGTCGGCGAGTGCCCGCTCGCCTTCCTTCGTCAGGAGGACGCGGCGGCGGTCGACGGCGGTCGACTTGGGCGGGAGGACCAACCTGAGACACTGTCCCCAAGGGGCGACATACGCTTCTGCCACGGACTTTGCCAACTGGAGCAGACACGGAGAAACGTCGGCGGCTCGACCATTGGTGACCAGCATGCGAATGGCTTTGAGCCGTTCAAGAGGAATTGCCGGAGGGCGGTGTGGAGTGAGCGCAATGACGGCGCCCTGAACCAGCGAGCGGCCGAACGGAACGAAGACCAGGTGGCCGACATGCAGAACCGTTCGCAATTGATCGGGGACCAGGTAGGTGAACGGGCCGGCGA
>JBKPKC010000433.1:0-4744 GCA_046765595.1 Nitrospirota bacterium | reverse complement strand
GCCTATGCTCCGGCCGATCGTCAATTTTGGCTGCTCTCCAGTATCCTGCCGGGCCTGGTCGTGCTCGTTCTCATTGGGACCCATCGCTTTCTGCCTTTGTCGCCGGCTTCCTATGTGCTGATCACGTTGTTCCTCAGTCTGCATATGATCGGTGTGCGATACACCTACGCCGGCGTGCCTGCGGGAGTGTGGCTCGAGCAGGCGATGCCGCTGGGACGCAACGAATACGACCGTATCGTCCATTTCTGCTTTGGGTTTTTCCTCACGTATCCGATCGAAGAGTTGTTCCGCCTGACCGTGCCGGTTCGCGGCTGGCTCCTGTACTATCTTCCGGTCATGACCGTTCTCGGCCTGAGCGGTCTTTGGGAAATCATCGAGTCATGGGTGGCCCGCTGGGTGCATCCGGAGCTGGGCATCACCTACTTGGGCTCTCAGGGAGACGTGTGGGATGCGCAAAAAGACATGGCTGCGGCCATGTATGGCGCATTGCTCTGCATGGGACTCCTTCTCTGGTACCGCCGGCTTCGTCCGGGACTTCCACGCCCGGCCGCCGATTCCATGGGCTGAGCGCAATCAGGAATGTGATCAGGACCAAGCTGCTCTTAGGGCTCGTGCTCTGGTACGGCCTGCTGTGGACCGTGCTCGCGATCGCTCCGCGCGATCGGCAGGACTGGCTCCTCGAAAATCTCCTGGCGCTCGCCGCCGTCGTCACGCTTGTGACGACGTACCGACGGTTTCAATTCTCAACGGCATCCTACATCTTAATCACGGCCTTCCTGAGTCTTCACGCCATCGGGGCCCATTATACTTATGCGGAAGTCCCCTTCGGCTTCTGGTTACAGCACGCCTTTGGGCTCACCCGGAATCCGTTCGATCGCCTGGTGCATTTCGGCTACGGCCTGCTTCTCGCCTTTCCCCTGCGTGAGCTGTTGGTCCGGCTTGCAGGTGTGAAAGGCATTTGGTCGTACTATCTCCCGGTCAGCGGCATGCTTGCCCAAAGCGGATTGTTCGAGATCGTCGAGGCGGTCGTCGCCCAGGTCGTCAATCCGGAACTGGGCGCCGCCTACCTCGGGACGCAAGGCGACGAATGGGACGCCCAAAATGACATGATCGCGGCGAGCATCGGCGCTGTTTTATGCATGGCGATCGTGTTCTTTTCGATGAGAGGCGGGTCGGGTTCGTTCTTTTCGAGCAGGGGAGGGAGGTATATAGGGTGACTACCGGCTGGAAGACAGTCTCTTAGCCCTCTCCTGTTTCAAGCTGTCTCGCGATACGATGTCTTGCTGATGTTTCGCAATCATCATGTTGATTTCCAGTGAACCCGGTCGTCGCCTTAACGACTCTTCGAAGTACATGATGGCCTCTTCGTAGTAATTCATATCTCCATACACATAGCCGAGGTGATAATAGGCTTCCCAGTTGTCGGGATCTAGCGACTGGTGCCTGATGAGTCTTGCCGCAGCTCGCGTTCGACGGGTCGAAGATTCGCAGATACCGATAGTAGGGGGGAGAAGACACCAGCCGAGGGAGAAACCAACCGGCTTCCGTACCTTAGCTGGACCCGGTCACCGACCAGGTCCAGCCTAGCCCTACTTTTTTACGATCTCCAGCAGCTCCACTTCGAAGACCAGTGTCGCCCCCGGCTTGATTGTCGGCGGTGATCCACGGTCGCCGTAGGCGATTGCGGAGGGACACACCAGTTTGCTCTTGCCCCCGACCTTCATCAACTGCAGGCCTTCCGTCCAGCACTTGATGACTTGGTTGAGCGGGAACGTCGCCGGCTCACCGCGCTTCACGGAACTGTCAAAAACGGTTCCGTCGGTCAACGTGCCGTGGTAGTGCACCTTGACGGTGTCGGTGGCCTTCGGCTGTTCGCCCTTGCCTTCTTTCATGGTGGTCAGGATGGCGCCGGATTCGGTTTTCTTTGCACCCGCTTCCTTGGCCGCTTTTTCGACATATGCCGCCCCGGCTTTCTTTTCAGACTCGGCCTGGGCCGCCGCCCGTGTTTGCTGCACCTGGTTGACCTTGGGTCCGTAAGTCGGGAGGTCCACCTTGGGGGTCTTCTTGAGGACGCCGTCGGTCATGCCGGCCCTCACGAATTCCAGCTCGGATTCCGTGAGCGTGAAGGGGGCGAGCGATTGGCTGATGATCAAGCCAAGGGCATACATCGTTTTCTGCTCGTCGGTGGAAGGATCGGCCGCTCGGATGGTCGCCGCCGGGCCGACAATCAGCAGTGTCGTGAGCACGGTCGTGAGAAAGCGCATGCAGATGTCCTTTCTGTAGGGAAAAGCGAAGGGGCGGTGTCGTCTTCTTCGTACAGTAAGCCATTGCGGACGACAGGCTCAAGCGAATTATTCGCGGGTTGCGCCTTTCACCGTCCAACGGTACACTGCGCTCCCAGCCTCATCCACGTTCGACTCCCGAATGGTTCTGATTTTCGTCATCGCCTATCTGCTGATCTCGGTCAGCGTCGGTCTCCTCGCGGCGACGCGCGTGCACAACGTCAAAGACTTTGCCGTCGCCGGGCGCAGCCTGCCGGTTCCCATCGTCATGGCCACCGTCTTTGCCACATGGTTCGGTGCGGAAGCGGTCATGGGCATCTCGGCGACGTTTGCCAAGGAAGGCCTGCGCGGCGTCGTGGCCGATCCCTTTGGGTCAAGCCTGTGTCTGGTGCTGGTCGGGCTCTTTTTCGCGCCGCGCTTTTACCGCATGAACCTCTATACCGTCGGCGACTATTACCGGCTCCGCTACGATCGTCGGGTCGAGGTGCTGTGCACCCTATGCATCGTCGCGTCGTATCTTGGATGGGTCGCGGCGCAGTTCAAAGTGCTGGGGCTCGTCTTGAACGTTGTCACGGAGGGAACCGTCAGCCAATCGCTCGGCATGGTCATCGGCGCCGTGATCGTGTTGACGTATACGACTTTCGGAGGAATGTTTTCGGTCGCGATCCTGGATTTCGTCCAGCTCTCTGTGATCGTCGGGGGGCTCCTGTATATCGCCGGCGTTCTGAGCGACGCGACGGGCGGCATTGGAGCGGTCATTAGCCACGCCCGGGATGCCGGTCGGCTGGAGTTCTTTCCTCCGCCGTCCTGGCAGGCGTGGATCCCCTTTCTCGGCGCGTGGATGACCATGATGCTGGGCTCCATCCCCCAGCAAGACGTGTTTCAGCGCATTACGAGCGCGAAGGATGAACAGACGGCTGTTCGGGGCTCGCTCATGGGGGCGGCGCTCTATTTCGTGTTTTGTTTCGTGCCGATGTTCATCGCGTATTCGGCGCTGCTGATCGATCCTGTGAAGTTCGGGTCGCTGCTCGAGCACGACGCCCAGCTGGTGTTGCCCACCTTGATCGTCGAACATACGCCGCTCTTCGCCCAAGTCGTGTTTTTCGGGGCGGTGCTCTCGGCCGTCATGAGTTGCTCGAGCGCCACGCTGCTGGCTCCGTCGGTCATCCTTAGCGAGAACGTCATTCGCGGAGCGATGCCGAAGATGGACGAGAAAGGATTGTTGACGACCATGCGGATCGTGCTCATTGCATTTGCCGCCGTGGTCTTGACGATTGCGCTCAGCTCGGAATCCAGCATTTATAAACTGGTGGTCAACACCTATAAAGTGACCCTCGTGGCCGCGTTTGTTCCGCTTTTCGCCGGACTCTTTTGGAAACCGGCGACGGCGCAGGGTGCACTGTGGGCCATCGTCGCCGGACTTACCGCATGGCTCGGCGCAGAAGTCTTCGGCACGGATCAGGTCGTCGTGCCGCCGCAGCTGACCGGCCTTCTGATGGCTACGCTCGGCATGATTGCCGGCTCCCTCGTGCCCGATCGCCGTCCGGTCCCGCAGTTGTAGCGCGTCGCTTTCTCGCGCATTCTGGCGTATGCTCAGAAAAATGTCGGTTCATCGCTTCCTGCGTTCGCCGTGGGCCTTCCGCTCCGTTTGGGTCCTCGCCGTCGGTGTCTTGTTCGTCGTGACCGGGCTCCTCGCCTACGGCGCCTATCTCGCGACCTTCCTGGAACTTCCTCGAAGCGAAGATCATCCGCCGCTGCGGCTGTATACGGCTCCCTTCCAGTTGAAGACCGGTCTTTCCGTAAAGGTCGCGCGTCTCCCCGAACGATTGCAGCGGTTGGGCTACCGGGCAGTCGGCGGCCTGGTTGCAGCGCCTGGAGACTACCAGCTCACGCCGGAGGCGATCACGATTTTTCTGCACGCCCAGCCTGAGGCCTTTGTGAAATCCAGTATCGTCAGACTTGTTCTGCAGGACGGCCAGGTGATGCAGGTGCTGTCGGAACCCGACCGGACCCCCATATTTCCCGTTTTTCTCGAGCCCGAATTGATCAGCGGCCTGCGCGGCGGCTCGCGGCAGGTGCGTGAGTGGATTCCCTTGGCGCGCATGCCCGCGCGCGTGATTGACGCGATCTTGGCGGTGGAAGACCGGCGGTTCTACTCCCATGCAGGCATCGACCCGGTCGCGGTGGGACGCGCGGTCTGGCGAAATCTGACCACGGGCGGAGTCATCCAGGGCGGAAGCACCGTCACGCAGCAGCTGGCCAAGAACCTTTTCTACTCGCCGCAGCGGACCTTCATGCGCAAAGTCAAAGAAGCGCTTGCCGCGATTGTGCTCGAGTCGAAGTACCGGAAACGCGACATCTTAGAGTCGTATCTCAATGAGATCTATCTCGGACAAGCAGGGTTCGTGTCGATCTACGGGGTGGGGGAAGCGGCCCATCGCTACTTCGGGAAGGCCCTGGAC
>JBKPKC010000432.1:0-7606 GCA_046765595.1 Nitrospirota bacterium | reverse complement strand
GCTCTGCACAGCGTGGTCTTGCCAGAGCCATTTGGGCCGATGACCCCTACGAATTCGCCGGCGCCGATGGTCAGCGTGAGATCTTTCAGCGCGACCACGCCGGGAAATCCGAACGAGGCATGATCAAAACGGATGATCGGTGACGGGGAAGTGGACACGGAGAGAGCATTCCTTTCGGCGAGCAGCCGGACCGCCCTGCCCTATCTGTGGAGACTAGGCAGCTTCCAACGCGTTGGCCAATTGGAGCACATTATAACGAAGCATGTCGAGATACGTGTCGGTCCGCGGCAGCCCGCCGGGAAGAGTCGTCAACACGACCACACGTGCGCCCGTTTCCCTGGCCAGGAGTTCCGGGAGCCTCTGGCTCAGCTGGATCTCGGATACGACTGCTTTGACCCGCTCCCTCTTTATTGTCGAGATCAGCTTTTGAATCTGGATCGCGGACGGTTCGCTGGCCGATTGCGTTTGTATCGTGCCGACGATCTCAAAGCCGAATCGTCTTGCAAAATACGGCCAGGCTGGATGGTGGGCAATGAAGCGCCTGTCGCTCAGATGGCGCAGCCGGTTGGTCAGTTCGGACCGCAATTGGTCCAAGCGCTTGAGGTAGGCGGCTTGATTCTGACGAAAGTCCTCGGCATGTGAGGGATCGGCTTGTATGAGAGCTTCCGTGACGTGGCGCATCATCGTGGCGGCGTTCTCTGGATCCATCCAGACGTGCGGATTACCGCGCCCATGTCCGTCATGGTCCGAGGCCTCATGTTCATCGGAGATGAGGGCAATGCCTTTCGAGGTGGTCACGATCATGAGGGACGGCCGCCCCGCGCTCTTGACGAGATTCCCTACCCACACTTCAAGGCCCAACCCAACCTCAAACAGCAGCTGCGCGTTTCTGACGGCGATCAAATCACTGGGCTTCGGAGCATAGGTATGCTCATTCTCGTAGCCTTTTAACAAGGAAGTCACGCGAACATAAGGCCCTCCGACCTGCTCCGTCAGATCTTTCAGGACCGGAATCGTGACGACGACATTCAGCGGCTCCATCGATGGGGCTGCGTGTGCCCGATCGCCGGGAAACCAGACGCTCAACAGCATCAAACATCCTAGCGGGATGACTCGAATCAGCGACATGGGCCGGGACCGTACATCGTCTTTGATGTCAACGCAAGGCCTTGGCGGTGAATTCGAGGCGGTGCCGCTTGACCCCACAGGGCGGTTGCATTAGCGTAGCGGTCCCACGACTGAGAAACTGCAGCAGAAGGAAGCCAGATGAAAATTGTCGGGTTGATGTCCGGAACCTCGGGGGACGGTGTGGATGCTGCGCTGGTCGACGTGTCCGGGCGCGGTGACGCGCTCAAGGCTCGAGCGCTTGCAGCTCAGACGCTCGCCTATCCGCGATCGCTGCAGGAACGAATTGTCACCGCTTCCATTTCCGGAACGGTCGCAGACATCTGCCATTTGAATGCGTTACTCGGTGAATGGTTTGCCAATGCCGCCTTGCACGTCATCCGACAGGCGAAACTGCGTCCCGCCGACATTGCGGCGATTGGGTCGCACGGCCAGACGGTGCATCACTTGCCTCAGGGCATCCAGGCGCCCGGCGTCGGGGCCGTCCGCTCCACGCTTCAAATTGCAGAACCGGCGGTCATAGCCGAGCGGACAGGCATCACGACGATTGCCAACTTTCGCCCCCGCGACATCGCCGCCGGAGGACAAGGGGCGCCACTCACGCCTGCGGCACATGCCTTACTCTTGAAGCACCCTCGCCGCGCGAGATTGATCGTGAACCTGGGTGGGATCAGCAACGTCACATATGTGCCGCGCGGCGGGGTATGGGACGGCGTACTGGCCTTCGATACCGGCCCGGCGAACATGGTGTTGGACAGTCTCGTCAACCGGGCGACGAACGGACGACACGTCATGGATCGTGACGGAAAATGGGCTCTGAAGGGTCAGGTCGACCCACGCCTCTTGGGAAAACTGCTGGCGCATCCGTTCCTATCCCGGCGTCCGCCGAAGTCCACTGGTCGGGAAGAATTCGGTCCTCCCCTTATTCACGAGCTGCTAAACATTCAAAAGCAGCAGGGTTTATCGCTGGAAGATCTTTTGGCGACGTGCAGCATGTGGACGGCCAAGGCGGTTGGTACCGCACGTCGCTGGATTAAGGGTCCGATCGATGAGGTCATCATCGGGGGCGGCGGTGTCCGCAACCGGGCGGTCATGGACAGTCTCGCCGCGGTGTTCACGCCGATTCCAGTGACGACGTTCGAGGCGCTCGGGTGGGAAAGCAAGGCGTTCGAGGCCGTGGCATTCGCCCTCCTGGCGTATCAGACCATGACGGGACAATGGGGCAATATCCCAGCGGTGACCGGCGCGACACATCCCGTCTTGCTCGGCGCCATCGTGCCGGCCGGTCCAGGCTGGGTTAAAAACTTCCGCACATGACCGGACACGCATTCGATTCCTGGGTTTTCCTTCTCCTCCTGGCGGTGCCCGCATTGCTCGTGTGGCGGATCTTTTCCGGGCGCCCAGGGAAGGGTTCCCGCAGGGGAGTGTTTGTGTTTCCCCTGGGAGTGGCACTCCGGCCTCAGCCGATGGTGGGAGAGAAGGAGTTGCTTCTCTACAATCTTATCCGCCTCGCCGTGGAAGACCGCTACCTGGTGTTTGTCCAAGTCCCCCTCTTGAGCTTTTTAGCAGTTGACGCTGAAGGCGAGGCGCGGCTGGAAGTCTTGCGGTACCTTGCCCTCAAACGTGCGGATGTGGTCCTGGTGCATCCGGGGTCGCGTGTGGTTGAACAAGTGGTGCAATTGGAAGATGGAGAATCTGCGACTGATCCGGCCGGCGCATTGCCGGGACGCGACGTCCAGCGCGTCTTACATGCCGCGGGTATTCGCGTGACGACGCTGAGCCTCGACCCCAGTTACTCGGTCCACGAATTGGAGCGTCTCTTGGGGATGAGCGATCAAGAATGAGGCTTCAACGCAGAGATTCTCATTCCGCGGGCGGTGACGATGACGGTGATGGTGATGGGGGCTCTGGCCTTTCTGCTTCGGCCTCCAGGGCCTTTCTGGCCACTTCGGCCTCGGGGGTGTCGGGGTATTGATCGACCACCCGTTCAAACATCATCCGAGCCTTTTCCTGATCTTTGAGCTTCGTGTATGTTTGGCCGAGCTTCAGCGTCGACGCCGCCAACTTCGGACTCAGCGGGTAGTAAGAGACGACGTTATAGAAAGCCTTCAAAGCCTCTTTATACCGTCCCATGCGGAATTGGCACTCACCGACCCAGTACTGCGCGTTCGCCGCAAGGGACGATTGACCGTGGAGTTCGAGAAAGAGACGGAAACCGGCCAGCGCCGCTTCATAGTCGCGATGCTTGAATTCCTCCATGATGCGGTCGTACAGATGTCGGGATGTGTCTTGAACCTGTGCCGGTGCGGCGGAGGCGCTCGGAGGAGTGCTTACGGCCATCATGATAATGGATAAAAACGCGACGGAACTCAGTCTGCGAATGTTCATCGATCCGCCTCCGTTGCAGGCACGCCCTATGGGAACATCCCGGAATTCGCAAGGCACATGCCACAGGCCGCCCGGCAAGGACGGTTCAAAACGCCAGAAATACCAGTGTTTCGTGACTTGATGAAGGGACACCTCGCTGGGGTGGGGTCAGAATTGTACGGCCGCTGGTCGGCCATCGGCTTGACAAGTCGAAACGGCTCGTTCCGGCGGCCGGCCAGGTGTGCCCTTGCGCCCTGATGGGAATGCGCCGGCAATGAACCCAGAGGACCCATCGGCAGGCCGCGAGCCACCGCCAAATCCGCTCGGCGGCAACACATTGATCGTGGATTGGCAGGACCCTGCGCTCTATCCGAGACCAAGCGCGGCATTGAAAGAGGCGGGCGAACTCGATCAAGTGTTTGTCAGAGCTGGCATCTATGAGGACAAAGTCTTTGTCGCCGACCGGCCGGTCCGGCTCATCGGGGCCGGCCGCGATGCCGTCCAGATTTTTTCCCGCCGTGGCGGCCCGCTGTATCTACAGCGAGTCCCAAGCGGCCGGATTTCCGGAGTGACGTTCCGCTACATCGGCAGCGATCAACACTCCGCGATGAACATTCTCGACTCGTCCTGCACGGTCACCCAGTGCCGTGCCACCGACGGTATTCTTTCGGGCGTCGTGATGTATGGCCCCGACTGCCGCCCGGCATTCGTCGACAATGAAGTTTGCCACAATCGCGAGTCAGGAATTTTTGTGTTCGCCGGTGCCCAGCCCCGCGTCGCGGAGAACGTCTGCCGGGACAACCATCATTTTGGCATCGCCGTGCGCGATTCGGGAAGCCATCCAGAACTCGTGCGCAATCGATGCGCTGCGAACTGGCTGAGCGGCATGCTGCTCTTCCATCACGCCGAAGCCTTACTGGTGGACAATGTCTGTGCCGATAACCACCATTGGGGTATTGTCATGACGCCGGAAACACACGTGTCGCCGGGCCGTGACGCGCTCGCCCACACCAACGTGCTTGCCCCGAACCCGCGGGGGCCCCTGCATGTCACCGAAGCTCCGCTTTCAGAGATCGGGAGATAAGCGCACTGAGCACAGGAAGGTGACGTAGAATATTTGAGTTTCAGGAGGCGGAGTAGGTCGCAGCGTGGTTGTAGCCCGATGCTTCATGAAAGGCAAAGCCGCTGCCGCCTTGCTGCTTCGCACGGTACATGGCGGAGTCTGCATGCTTGAGCAACTCGTCGATGCTGTGATCATCATGAGGGTACACGGTAATGCCGATGCTGACCCCCACCGAAACCGCGTTGCCTTTAAGCTGAAAGATTGACGAGATGGATTCGGTGATCCGCTTGGCGACCACGACGATGCTCTGTTCGGACGAGACCCCTTCCAGAATGATCGTAAATTCGTCCCCTCCCATTCGCGCGACTGTGTCGACCTCGCGGACGCAGGCTTTCAGACGCTCAGCGACGGATTTCAAGAGCTCATCGCCAACGTCGTGTCCCAGCGTGTCGTTGACGGCCTTGAACCGGTCGAGATCCAGCAGCATCAATCCTAACGGTTGCTGCAGTCGCTTGCTCCTGGCCATCGCTTGGATCAAACGGTCGCGGAACAGCGTCCGGTTCACGAGTCCGGTGAGATGGTCATACTGGGCGAGGTAAGTGAGCCGTTCTTCGGAGCGTTTTCGTTCGATGGCATAGCGGACGGAACGCGCGAGTAACTCCGGGTGACCCTGCCCTTTGACCAGATAATCCTGCGCACCCTGCTGCACTGCCTGAAGCGCTAGAGTTTGGTCGCTTACGCCGCTGAGCACGACGACAGGAATCGAGGGGTTCGTGGCATGGACCTGTCGGACGGTTGGCAGACCGAATGCGTCGGGCAAGGAGAGGTCCAGAAGAATCGCGTCGAAGCGGCCTTTGTCGATGTGGGCCAACCCGTCGGAAAGCGTTTTGGCATGCGTGATTTTGAATTCTTCCACGCTCCATTCAGCGAGCAAATCCTGGGTCAATCGTGCATCGACGTCGTTGTCTTCGATCAACAATACCGTAATCATGAAAAAGATCCGAAGGACAGGCCAGACAGCCGTAACGGCTTAAGGGGCATTTTCAGCCATGCTAAGTCGATTATAGCCAAGGAGCGGCCGGCGAGAAGGAAAAAGTGGGAATCGGTCGGCGGGGCGACCTATGGTATGGCTCGGTTGGGCATACCTGGCCATTGCGCCTGCCGACGGGGCAGGCACGGCATAACCCAGGGCTATGTCCGAATCAGTGGGGCTACGCCTAGCTTGCGTGCAACGCCTCGGCGCGGCGACGAACCTCTTCGGCCTTCTTCGCCTGTCCGAGGTTCTCGTAGAGCGAGGCGATGTTGGCATGCAGGTGCGTCAGCAGCTGTCCGAGCTGCGCTTCCTGGGCGATGACGTTCGCTTCCAGCGCGATCTTCTTTTCTTCGCTCCGGCGGAAACGCTCTTCAAGGCGCTGTACGAGCTGGATCCAGCCCTTCACCTTCCCTGAGTCAAGATCCGGAGTCGTAGGCAGCGCTTCCCCGCGTTCAAGAGACTTTTCCGTCTGGTTCATCCAATTGATGAAGACGAGAAAGTCACCCAGGGTTATTTTCAAGGCGGATGAGGCGCCTTCTTCTTCAATGACGAGATCTTCCATTGGCAGCTCCTTTGGACTATGAAACCGATAAATGTTGACGACTGTCGATGCTCTTGATCGATTACCGGAAGGGTCAAAAGGTCTGCCTGGCTCCACGCAGGCGGGCTCCTTTCAAGCATCATTGCAGGGTTGGTGTTCGGTGAGCGAATGCAGAAACAGGTGTTTCATGAGGCGCGGCGCTGTGTGCAGAAGTAATACTGCGATCGCGGTTCTAATGTCAATCATCGAACCGCGCGACCAGCACTTTTATTAGTCTGAGAAACTGGGGGAAGGAAATCCTACCCGTGAGGAATGCGTGAACCAGAGTAGATGCCGTAGGGATGGCCTTCCGGTCCGATCGCCCCTTCGCAGGCGTACCCGGGTTCGAAGGGCCAGAGCAGCGACCGGCCGAAGGTCGTGCCCCGGACATGCACATAACGAAAGGTCACGCCCAGGCGGGTTGCCTCTTCCTGCATCGTCGCGAGACAGCCTTCGTATGTATAGGAGCGTCGGCCAATGACAATCTGTTCGCCCGTCTGGGTGTGAAACATCGCAAACGGCTCGGCGCAGCCTGCGGCAAACAGGCACAGGGCGGCAAGGACAAGGCGGTTCATCGTGGACAGGCTCCGGAAAGACTATCGGAAGTGTAGCATTCGGGGGTGTTGTAGTCGAGCAGGGGGTCCGACGGCGCGCTGACGTTTGATTAACCGCCCAAGACGGACCTGATCTACACCCGGCATCCGGATAAATTCTACGCCGAAGCGGCGGCCCCTACGCCACCGGATCTTTGCCAACTCAACGCATAAGGAAGGGGCATTGTCGGGCACCAGCACTTTCATCTCAAGATAAGTTCCAGGCTCCACCGCTTTATTGCTCACAATGCTGCAGCCGGGCACCGACACGTTATCAACCGTCCCTTCCCCGACGAAAGAGTCGCCGGCAAAAATGACCGGAAATTCAGTAAGAATGCGTTCGCTGTATCGGATTTTCATGAAGGGCTTCCCTCTGCCCTACGATCGTGGAACTCGGCCTAACCCGGACGCAAATTGCGCTCCGATGGAACAATATAAGGAATAAGCCCCCCCTGCCAGCCCTACAAAAGTTGGGAGGTCTGACAGCAGCCAAGCCATTGATATGTTTGGTTCAATGTGTGTTGTGAGGCAGTTGTGCAAAGGCATGGAACCTGCGGATAGCTAGATCAGCAGGGCACAGCATCCATCTGTGCGAGCGGGCGATCTTAAAAGCGGCTCTGCCATTTGAGAGGAAGACCATGAAACACTACAAATCTCACCTACGAATCAAGCCGGTCGACAGCCGAGTATTGGCGTTGTTCGCGGGCCTAATCATGATTTCCGCTCCTTCCACGCTCGTCGAAGGTCCTCTCGACCGGGAGATGCTCATGTGGAATCAAGGAGCGGCAGCGTCCGACCCCGTAGCCGCCGACCCGTCTCCAACACCGGTTCAAACGGCATCGGCC
>JBKPKC010000431.1:0-5315 GCA_046765595.1 Nitrospirota bacterium | reverse complement strand
GGATCGACCGAGACGGTGACGCGCCATGTGTTGCCGCTCTTTGGAGATGCTCTCATGTTCGTCGAGATCCCTTACAGCCTTGAAGCACTTCGAGCAGAGTTTGCCGCCTTATCGGCTTCGTCATGTGCGCATTGCATCCGGCCTCGAGAATTTTCTCGCTCTCCTCTTTGAGTACCAGCGCAGTCAAGGCTATAATCTGCGTCTGCGGCAAATCCTGTTGGTGCTCCCATGCACGCATCGCCCGCGTCGCCTCGTAGCCGTCCATCACAGGCATATTCATGTCCATCAGAATCACATCGTAGTGTCCCCGTTTAAACTGCTCCACGGCCACGCCGCCGTCCTCCGCTACGTCAAGATGGTAGGGCGTGGCTTTCAGATAGGATCGGATCAGAATCTGATTGTCGAGAGAATCTTCGACCAGAAGAATATGGAGCGGCCGCGTCTCCACAGCCAACGGTTGGCGGGTCGTGGGCGGTACTGTCACGACACCGCGGACACGGTCCATGGCGATGGTGAGTGTTTGGAGCAGATCAGACCGGCGGATGGGCTTGGTCAAATATCCCGCCAACCCCATGTCGTACGTGCGGGCAATATCGTCCGCCCAATGGTCCGAGGCCATCATGATCATCGTGAGCCCTGCGGCTAGGTTAGAGCGGCGAATCGCTTCGACGACCTGGAACCCGTCCATGCCAGGCATGCGGCAATCGAGGAGCAGCAGCCCGTAAGGCCGCGTGGATCCGGCGGCATTGCGTAAAGCGGCTAACGCCTGCCGGCCATCCGCGACGGCTGTGACCTGCGAGTTCCACGCAGACAGCGTCTCCATAAGGATTGTCCGATTGATCGGGTGATCGTCCACGGCGAGGGACCGAAGCCCTTGGAGATCAATCGCACGCGGCAAGCAGGGATTTTTGTTCCCCGATGTCACGCCGAGAGACACCCGGCAGTGAAATGTGCTGCCGTGCCCAAGCGTGCTTTCCGCCCAGATGCGTCCGTCCATCAGCTCCACCAACTGCTTGCTGATCGTGAGACCCAACCCGGTGCCGCCGTATTGCCTGGCAATGGATCTGTCGGCTTGGGTGAAACGCTCGAAAATGGTCGCGAGCTTGTCCTGCGGAATTCCAATTCCGGTATCGCTCACCGCAAAATGAATCGTCGCGCCGTGGCGCTGTTGGACCGCTTCATTCGTCACTTCGAGGGTCACGGCCCCTTTTTCCGTGAATTTGATCGCATTGCTGAGAAGATTGACCAGAATTTGATGAAGCCGATGGGGATCGCCAATCAGCGAGCACGGCACATCGGGAGAAAGATGGCAGGCCAGTTCAAGACCTTTCTCGTTTGCCCGCATCGCGAGAATTTCGATGGCTTTCTCGATGAGATCGCCGAGGTCGAATTCGATCGACTCAAGTTCAATATGGCCCGCTTCGACCTTGGACAGGTCCAGAATGTCGTTGATCAATTGCAGGAGACTGCTGCCGGCGCGGCGGAAAATCCGGAGGTATTTGCGCTGGTCGGGAGCGAGCTCGGTGTCCCAGAGGAGATCGGCCATGCCCACGATCGCATTCATGGGCGTGCGGATCTCATGGCTGATGGTGGCGAGGAACTCACTCTTGGCCTTGTTCGCCACCTCGGCCGCTTCCTTGGCGACGACCAGCGCCTGCTCGGTCGCCGCATGCTCAATCGCCTCGCGTCGGCGGGCGGCCCGTTCACTGCGAAGCGCCGCCTGCGTGTCGGCGAGAGTTCGTGCGAGCGATGTTGTTTTGGTCCGCGATCGCGCGTGAGGTTGCGGCATGGTAGGTGCGCAAGGGCGCAGCCGGACTAATCGTCGTCAGAGTGGGGAACGAGGGTGAGAATGCCGGCCTGCTTCGCCCGGTTGCGGCCTTCTTGCTTGGCTTGATAAAGCGCCTGATCCGCGGCTTTGATCAGATCGGTCGGTGACGCGCTTCGGCTCGGAATCGTACTCGCATAGCCGACGCTGATGGTGATGTGGTCGCCTTCCGAATGGGTGATGTCGAGGGATTCGATTCGCTTGCGCAGCGTTTCCGCCACCTGTGAGGCCCCGTCCGTCGCGGTACCGGGGAGGACGACAACAAATTCGTCGCCGCCATACCGCGCCACCAGGTCGCCGGGCCGGTTGACGGCTCCGGAGATGGCATTCGCCACTTGACGCAAGCACTCGTCTCCGGCCGTATGCCCATTGCTGTCGTTGTAGACCTTGAACCGGTCGATATCCAGCATGATGAGGGACAGCGGGGTCGACTCGCGGACAGCCCGGCGCCATTCCTGGTCCAGGAAATCGTCGAACTGGCGGCGATTCGTAATGCCGGTCAAGCCGTCCAGCGAGGACAGCCGGAGCAGCATTTGATTGGCTTCCTGGAGCTGGCGCATGACCTCAAGGAGTTCCTGCTCACGGGCGCGCCGACGCTCAATCTCGTGCACTAACCGCAGGACGGACCGCACCCGTGTCAACAGCTCAATTTTATTGATGGGCTTCCCGATGTAGTCCAGGGCGCCGGCGGCAAAGGCGAGCTGGAGATCCACCGGATCCGTTTTGACCGTCACCATCATGATGGGGGTTTCCCGAAATCGCTCCACAGCCTTGATCTGCCGACAGGCCTCGATGCCGTTCATCTCCGGCATAATGATGTCCATCAGGATCAAGTCGACACGTGCGGCCCCCTGCTTTCCGCCTTCGAGACCGAGAAGCCGAAAGGCCGTGACGGCTGAATCGGCCACCAGAATGTGTTCGTATCCGGCTGCGGTCAGGATGGAATGGAGCAGAGTCCGGTCGTCTGGAGAATCGTCAACGATCAGGATGCTCATGGAAGTGGCGCCCTCGGCCTGGCTGAAATGCAGCAATTATTGAGGAAATCCTAACAGCTAATCCTGGTAAACACCAGGATAAAGCTTTTTGATGCAGGGCTGACAGAGGCCGTGGCTGAATTCCGCTTCTGAATGCTCGCCAAGATACTCTTCCATTTGCTGCCAGAAACCACCGTCATTTCGGATCTTTTTGCACGATGCGCAGATGGGAATTAGGCCTCGGAGAACCTTTACTTCCTTTAAGGCCTTTTGCAGTTCTTCATTGCTGCGGCGGAGCTCCAGTTCCCGGTTCTTCCGACGATCCATTTCCTGCTTGAGAAGCAAGGCGGACGAGACGCGGGCCAGCAATTCGATGCTGTTGACGGGTTTGCTGATGAAGTCCATGGCCCCGGCGGCAAAAGCCTCCTGAAGATTGCCGAGATCGGACTTGGCGGTCACCATAATGACCGGCACATCCTCCAGGTGAGCACACCGTTTGATCTGCCGGCAGGTCTCCACCCCATCCTGCTCAGGCATGAGCACATCCATGAGAATCAGATCAATCTTGTGAGCGGCCGAGTCGCCGTCGAGGTTCAGTACCCGAGCGGCGGCTTTGGCGGAGTCGGCACTCAGGACGTCGCCATGACCCGCCTTGCCGAGGATGGACCGCAGCAACGCTTGCTGATCGGGCGAATCGTCGACGATGAGAATGCTCATGAAACTCCTACGTGATGGATCTTAATTGGTGGGCCAACGCCGACCGCATCCAAAGTATAGCAGACGGGTCTGAGGCGCTATTTCAGCTTGGAACGCACGAGGTCGCTGACAAGCTTGCCGTCAACCGGTTGACCGGCAAGCCGCGCCATCACGGTCTTCATGACGGCGCCCATGTCTTTGACGGAGCCGGCGCCCGACTCGCGGATCACAGTTTCGACGATCCGTTCGAGTTCGTCAGCCGAGAGGGCCTTCGGAAGGTAGGATTCGATGATGGAAATTTCTTGCCGTTCTTTTGCGGCGAGTTCCGCGCGCTGGCCTTTCTCATACTGCTCGACCGACTCCTTCCGCTGCTTGATCATCGTGGTCATGATGCGGCTCATCTCGGCATCGTCGAGATCCTTTTTCATCTCGACTTCCTTGTTGAGCACGGCGGCCTTGATCATGCGGATAACGTCCATCCGCAATTGATCGCGTGCCTTCATCGCGAGTTTGAGATCTTCAGACAGACGGTCGCGCAACGACATGGAAATCCTGGCATTTGAAGCGGATTCCGGAGGATACCGCGTCAGGTGGCGTCAGTCAACGAGGCGATAACCGATGCTTTTGGAGCCGCCAGGAGAGTATGATGCGACGGGACACCGTGGTCATTCTTGCGGGAGGAGGAAGGCACATGAAGCAGGAGGGCATGAAGCACGCCGTGGCGCTGGTGCTGGGGGTGGGGTTTCTGACGCTGACCGCCTGTTCGAGCAGCGAGCCGAAACCCGTGACGCAGCCCACGCCCGATCAAGTTCGCGGCCATGCGGACCGAGGATTCGACAACCTCAAGAAGGAAGAAAAAGAACGGGGCACCCAGACCAACGCGCCTTACTAACGAGCGCTGGCGCTACTTGCCGGCCCGGAGCGGCCCGATCAGCAAGTGCGCGAGGGGTCTGAGCAGCGGCAGTTCCCGCAAGAGCTGCGTGAAAGGCGCCTGTTCCACGGCCCTGGCTTCGTGGAAGCTTCGTAGAAACGTCCCGGACACCGCCAACCTCAGGACTCCCGACACAAAAAACACCAACGGCAGGTTCGACGCCAATTCAAACGAAAACGCTCCGGTGGTGACCCGTGACGGAAGCGCATTCACCAACCAACTGCCCATGAAGGCGCCGAAGCACCATCCCAACGCATTGATCGTGCTGCAGGTGGCGACCGCTTTGGCACGATCTTCAGGTCTGACGGCATCGAACACATAGTTCTGAAGACCCAACGCCAGGCCGCCCCACGTCACACCTCCAAAGAAATTGACGCAGAGCAAGAATGTGAAATTCGTCCCGGCCAGATACAGCATGGGTAGAAAGGGCACCATGAAGCCCGTGACGGTGAGCAGCGCCTTGTTGCCGTATCGGTCTCCAAATCGTCCCCATGCTTTCAACGTGATCAGTTGGCCCAGAATGCCTGCGGCAAGCCATGTGCCGTAACTCCAATAGGGCAGGTGGAGATCCCGGAGCATGTAGAGAACAAAAAAGGGCCCCGCAATCAACACAGCAGCATGCATCGAGCCTGAGAACAACAGAAACCGCCGGAAACTCAGACTGCTGCCGGCCAGGAATCGTCGGAAGCTCGGGGAGTGATCGAGATGCGGGGCTGCATGAACGTCGTCGACCTTCGCGAGGGCGGCGGCAGAGATCCAGCGAGCGGCAGCGGCCACCGTGAAAATCACCGCGAATCCGACCCACGGGAACGCCTGATCCTGCCACAGGCTCAGCAGCCATCCTGCCGCGCCCAGCGCCGCGAAGCTCAGGCTGGCCATGATCGTGGCC
>JBKPKC010000430.1:0-9108 GCA_046765595.1 Nitrospirota bacterium | reverse complement strand
GCTCGGGTATGGGCCGTCGGCGCCCCAAGATCGTCGTCGTGAAGCCTTTGGATCGTCCTTCGGCGATGTTGCGGTCCATGAGCGCCCGCACGGCCGGAAACCGTTCAAAGAACGTCTCAATGTATTTTTTGGCCTCGGCCTGCGGTACGCCGATATTTTGCGACAGGCCGAAGGGGCTGATGCCGTAAACTATGCCGAAAACCACGGTCTTGGCCGCTCGGCGCATGTCCTTGCTCACACCGGCAGCTGACACGTTGAAGATTTCCATGGCCGTGGCCGTATGGATGTCTTCGCTTTTTGCGAATATCGCCAGCAGGCGCGAGTCCTGCGACAAGTGTGCCAGCAGACGCGGCTCGATCTGGCTGTAGTCGGCGCACAAGAGCACATACTCCTCTGGAGCCACGAACGCCTCGCGGATGCGCAAGCCATATTCGCCTTTAACGGGGATATTCTGTAGATTCGGGTCCGCAGAAGACAGCCGGCCAGTGGCGGCCACTGTCTGATTCAAGGATGTATGCAATCGCTTTGTCCGGGGATCAATCAGCAAAGGCAGGGCATCGACATAGGTTGATTTCAGCTTGCTGAGACTACGGCAATTCAGGATGTGCGTCGGCAGTTCATGCTGGGTGGCGAGCTGTGTGAGCGTGTCCTCATCGGTGGAATAGCCCGTTTTCGTCTTTCGCACCGGCTTGAGGCCGAGTTTCTCGAAGAGGACCGCCGCGAGCTGTTTCGGCGAGTTGATGTTGAACTCGCCGCCCGCCAATCCGGCAATCGCCTCCATGGCATGGTCCATTTCACGTTCCAATTCTTTTCCCAACTCATGCAGCCGGTCGACGTCGAGGAGAAAACCGTTCCGCTCGATGTCGGCCAAGACAGGGACAAGCGGCATCTCCACGCCGGTGAATAACGGGAGACTGCCCTGCTCCGACAGCCGTTCATGCATCGCAGGGCCGAGGCGCGCTAATGCGGCCGCGGCCTCCGCCGCGTCTCCCCGCGAACCCGTATCGACCTCAAACACCGATTGAGGAGACTTCGTCTGCCCGAGCTGAAGCCGGGTTCCCAGGACCTCCAAGGCGATCGTCTCGAGTTGATGATCGCGGCGGTTCGGATTGAGCAGATAGTCGGCGATCATCGTATCCGTGCACGGGCCTTGGAGGGCGAGACCCGCCTGAAGAAACACGAGCAACGTGGTTTTGAGATCGTGGACGACCTTCGGCCTGCCGGGGTCAGCGAAGAGCGACGTCACGGAAGGCATGATGCGGCCGGCATCAAACGGTACGAACCCTGTGTGTGCGCCGGCCGAAAGGGCAAATCCCAGCAGTTGGGCCTCCATACCCGACCCGCCTCCCAGCAAGCATTGAATCCCGAGGGGTGTCGCCTGCGGCAAGGCGCTCGCGAAGCGCTGTGCGGAGGCCTCATCTTCAATGACGACGGTGGTATCCGGCCGTGTGACTTCAGCCGGCTTCGCCGACGCCTGAAAGTTTTTCAGGAGCGTCGTGAACTCGAGTTCCCGCAGCAAATCGGCAAATCGGTCGGGATTTGCCGGTTTGAGCTGATATTGTGCCGGATGAAACTCGACGGGGCCGTGGGTGTCGATCATGGCCAGTGTCCGGCTCAGACGGGCATTGTCCGCCTGTTCGACCAAGAGCGCTTTGATCCGGGCCGGCGTCACTTCGTCCACCCGGCGCAGGAGTTCTTCAATGGTGCCGAACTGCGCGATGAGCTTCGTGGCCGTCTTTTCGCCGATGCCTTTGACGCCCGGAATGTTGTCGGTGGTGTCGCCCATCAAGCCCATCACTTCCACGACGCGGGCAGGCTCAACCCCGAAGCGATCACGGCATTCCGCTTCGCCGATCCATTTGCTCTTGACCGGATCATAGATCCTGACGCGCGGCGTCAGCAGCTGGAACATATCCTTATCGCCGGTGACAATGACGACCTCATAGCCCGCGTTCTCGGCCTGTACCGCCAAGGTGCCGATCAAGTCGTCGGCTTCGTAGCCGGCGGTTTTCACCACGGGAATGTTCAGTGCCTCGACGACCCGATGGATATGGGGAATTTGAGCGCTCATCCCGTCCGGCATGGGAGGGCGTTGCGCCTTGTACGCCTGATAGGTTTCGTGTCGCAGCGTCGGCCCGGGTTCGTCGAAGGCTACCGCGATGCCGCTCGGCTGATGCTCGCGGATAATTTTCATCAACGTCGTCGTGAATCCGTAAACGGCATTGGTCTGTAGGCCTTTCGAATTGTTCAGCGCGGGCAAGGCGAAGAAGGCGCGGTACACATACGCGCTTCCATCGATCAGATACAACGTGGGCCGGCTGGGGGCGCTCGCTTGTGGCAGCATTCAGGTTCTGTGAGCAACCACTTAGGATTCGGTCCGGAGGCCCCGCTCCGGGGAATGTTCCGGGGCAAGCACGAGGGGCGGTTTTCCACGGCGTTGGCGCATGCTGTTGATCACACCCAACACTGTCGGCTGACCAATCAGCTTTGCTTCCAGTTTCCGCTTCCCGGGAAAGTCCAGCATTGAAATGCCGATGAGCATGGTCAGCACCCCCTGGCCTGGAAGAAACAGCATGAGAAACCCGGCAAGGAGAAATACTGCCCCGACGACATTCTTCACCACGTGACCGGCAACACGCAAAACCGGATGGTGATCCTGCATCCAGGGGCGAGGGACCCTGACGTCAAAATAGTCGGCCGGCAGCCGGACCAGGATGAATGGGATCGCGATCAGCGTGCTGATAAAGAAGCCGACGGACAGCGCGGTCAGCCAGATCAGCGTGTCCGTGGAAATATACTGCTGAACCGTCGAAAGCAGCCCGTCCATGGGGAGAGGATCCTAACATGCGACCTACGGTCACTCAAGACAACACTCCGGCAGCAGCGGCCGGTTTACTGCGCGTCTGGCGGCGGCTATAATCCGCGCATGCTGCCGCGTCTGCTCAGGCCATGCCTGTGGGTGCTTGTGCTGCTTGCCACATCGTTAGCGGGTCCCGCGCCTCAGCCGATCCTGGCTGCAGCCGATGAGCTGCAAATCGCCATCAGCAAAAAAGGCTTGGGGAAAGAGGTCCTGATGACGCAAGGCGTGCGCGAGTGGTTCATGCTCGTCGAGGTCACGCCTGAAAACACGGTGATCGTCCGCCAAGAAAAGGACCGTGATCAATACGTCCTCGACGAAAGCGAAACGCATGATCGCCCCTTGGCGCCGGGCGAAGTCGATGCGGCGATCAATGATTACATCAATAGCGTGAAGGCGCGCGTGCCGAAGCAGCAGCGATGACCCGGCCGCACCCCAAGTTCGTCCTCTTTGCTCATAATGCCACCTATGACAAACTTCATCAGGTGGCCACTCTCGGTCTGACCGCAGCGGCCATGGGCAAAGAGGTCATCGTCGTTCTCTTGTTTTGGACGATCCGGAAACTGGCGGAAGGGAAGCTCGACGACATCGACTTTCCACCGGAATACTCCGCCCCAGGCAAGGACGTCGCCCGTTTGCTCCAAGAAAAGAACGTCCCGAAGATTTCCGAAATGCTCGCGGAAGCGAAGCAGGTCGGCAGCTTCCGCCTTATTGCCTGCAGCGCCGGACTGGAATATATGGACGTCGACGGGGATGCCGTCTCCAAACAGGTCGACGAAGTCCTGGGTCTGCCGGCTATTCTCTCGCTCACCGCCGACGCGGAAACGACCCTTTTCATTTGACCGCATCCGACCGTCTTCTTTTCATCGGGAGCGGACGACACCGACCCTGGCGCACATGTCAATAAGCTTGCAGCGGCTGCAGAACGGCGACACCGGCTGGCAGAGATTCTGGCCGTAGGGCACCAGCAAATCATTAAAGGAGATCCAATATCGCTTCGGGAGCTTTCGCCGCAGCGCGGTTTCCGTCTCTTCGGGCGTCCTCGTCTTGACATAGCCCCAGCGGTTACTGATGCGATGGACATGGATGTCCACGCAGATGCCCGGCCGCTGATAACCCACCGTTACCACCAAATTCGCCGTTTTACGGCCTACGCCCGGTAACGTGATTAACTCGTCGATGGTCTGCGGAACCTTTCCGTCGTACACGTCGAGAAGACGGCGGCAGATGGCATGGATCGCTTTGGCTTTGGTGCGGTAAAACCCGACGGGATAAATCGCCCGTTCGATCCGGCGGCGGGACAGCGCCAGCAGCCCGGCCGGTGTGTGCGCCAGCGCAAACAAGCGCGCACTGGCTTCGCTCGTGGTCTTGTCCTTCGTCCGCAGGCTGAGCAGGCAGGAAATCAGAATACGGAACGGATCTCGAGCCGAAGTCCGGGCGACGACCCCGACCACCGGTTCCTGCCATTGGCGGATCTCCCGCCGGAGGAGCTTGATCGCCGCATGGATCTGATCCGCATGCATGACCGGCGAACCGAGTCGGAGTGACGACGAAGGATGGCGATAAGAAATGGACGGAGAGGTTATTCCGGCCGGCGCTTCGACAACCACTTTTGACGGCGACGCTGGGCTTCCCGCTGTTTCGCCTTTTTCCGGACGCTGGGCTTCTCGTAGTAACGCCGCCGCTTTAGTTCACGGAAGAGCCCTTCTCCCGCTAGCTTTTTCTTCGCGACCTTGAGCGCTTTCTCGACATTGTTGTTGAAGACTTTGATTTCCATTCGTCTCTCGTCTGCACTTTCCCAGGCGGCGCCTGCACGGAATGTGTTCCCGACTGACCAGGGGGCGGAGTGTAGCATAGGGCTCGTAGTTCCTCAACATTCTCCGCCACTTCACGCAATCGCGGAAGAAGTGCCTTGCTAAGCTCCTGATTTCGCTGAATTTTCACATTTTCTTTTGTCGTATGCAGAGCCGCTTCGGCTGCGGCGATTGCGAGGATGAAGCCGACCTGCAGGTCTGAGCGCAGCCGCAGTTTGGCCGCTGGAAAAGACGCGGCTAACAGCCTGGCGGCTTCGGCCGATCGCTCCGCTATTTCGAGCGGGATTTCGGTTGCCACGTGGAGCGCGGAAGAGACGGCCACGGAACGTCCCGGATCGGTGTCGGGCAGCTTGGTTGCCGCAACAAAGATGTTATAGGCCTCGCCATCGGCCACGAGCAAATGGCCGAGACGAGTGGCAATTTCGTCAAGACGATGCTCGGCCGCCGGTTGTCGGCTGATTCTCGCAGCCATGAGCCCCAGCGCCGCTGCAAGACCGCCGGTCAAGGCGGCAACAGCCGCGCCGGCCGGTACAGCGGTCGGCGCCGCAACCGCTTCAAGGAATTCCGATATCGAGCCGCGCGTAAGGTCTGTGGCCAGGCTTATCCCTCGTCGAGGCTGAGAAAACGGGGTGAGCGCAGCTTCCATGCGCGATTCAAGAATCTGGGTCCGATCCACGCGGGCCAGCCCAAGAGCCTCCCGCGCCGTCTCTGTGATTGCCGCCTCCGGCACAAGCCCGACGATTTCGGTTCCCGCGAGGTCCACGCCGCGACGAGCTGACTCTGCCTCAACGGCCTTGAATGCCGTATAGAGGGGCGTCGTTTCATAATCGGTCAGGTTCATCGCCACCTGCACGAGTCGACGGCTGGGCAGCTCGACCCCGATGGCTTTCAGGTGGCGCAAGCCGCCGTTTGATTGGCGAACCGTCCGGGCGATGGACCGGGCCAGACCGAGATCCGTCGAGGCCAGATTGACATTGAAGGCAATCAAGGCAGGCCGGGCGCCGATCACGATTGCGCCGGCGGTTTTATGCGGCCGATTCGGGCCAAAATCGGGTGCCCAATCGGGATCGGATGCCATGCGGAAGGACAAGCCTTCCAAGCCGCCGCGGCGAATCGATTCGAGCGGAGCATGATCGGCGTGTGACGCCGCTCGTTCGTACAAAAAGACCGGAATCTCCAGCTCGGTGCCGACCCGATGCCCGAGACGTCTGGCCGCCTGGACGCACTCGCGCATCGAGAGTCCCTTGATGGGAACGAACGGCACGACGTCGGTCGCACCGACCCGCGGGTGTACGCCAGTGTGCTTTCGCAAGTCGATGAGATCGGTCGCGACGCGTATCGTCCGGAACATCGCTTCGGCCACCTCGTCCGGACCTCCGACGACGGTCATCACGGAACGGTGATGATCGTAATCGGAAGTATGATCCAGGATGCGGACCCCGGGCACGGACATGGCGGCATCGACCAGGGCCTTGATCCGTGCGGGATTGCGACCCTCGCTGAAATTGGGGACACATTCAACGATGCGATCCATGCGGATGTCCTTATCCGGCCACAAAAAAAAGCCGGAGGCGGATTCCCTGTCCTCCGGCTTGATTCCGACATGCCCCTGCGCACTGCGCGTGTTACTTGGCTTTCTTGACGAACGCCTTATAAATTCGTCCCGACGTCGCTTGCTCCTCTTCCATGGCTACCAAGTGATGACCCGTGTTCTCACACCAGGCGGGCATGTCCTTCTTGATCCCCTCGTCGTCGGAGACGACTTCCAAAACCTGGCCGAGCGTCAGCTCCTTGATTTTCTTGCTCGTCATGATGATCGGCATCGGACAAAAATATCCGAGCGTGTCCAACTTTACGTCCGCCTGCATGGTCAATCGCTTGCCTCGTCTGTGGTTAGATGAAGAGATTCACGCTGCCGTGCTTGGCTTCCGCCAGATAGGTCGTGACGCCGGCGAATTGATCGATGCCCTCGATCAAGGTGTCCTTCGTGATGCCCATGAGACCCATCGTCGTCGTACAGGCAATGAACCGGACGCCGAGATCCATCGCCGTTTCCATCAACTCCGGGACACCCGGCATCTTGTTCTGCTTCATCACTTTTTGCATCATTCGCGTTCCAAGACCGCCGAAATGGAAGCGCGACAACGGCAAGCGTTCGGCGCCTCCCTTGTTCAAGAAACCGAACATGCGTCGAAGCCAGTCTTTTGCCTGATTGGACGCGCCTTTCCGCCGGATCGTATTCAATCCCCAAAACGTGAAGAACATCGTCACTTTCATCCCCATTGCGGCGGCGCCCGTCGCGATGATGAACGCTGCCATCGCCCGGTCGAGATCTCCGCTCAAAAGCACGATCGTCACCCGATCGGGCTTCGCAGCTTGAAGATCGGCCAGCGCAACCGCGGGATCCATTTGTGTGGTCGTCATAGGCGCCTCTCGCGTTCGACCGATTCAGACGGTCAAAATTCAGTATTTCGGCAGTTTTTGACTATAGTCTCCGCTTCTTTTTCCTGTCAATACGCGCACGGGACGCGGTGACCTCAGTCGCCGGACAAGAGCAAACTCATGGCCCGGCGGATCTGCAGCCGCGAGCCGAGCAGCACCACGATGTCGCCCCCTTTGAGTTTCGTTTTGAGAGCGGGATTCGACTCCGTGATGCCGTCTCGCGTCCATGCGATCACCGAGGCACCGGTCCTCGGACGAATGGCGAGCTCACCAAACGTTTTCCCCACGGCGGGCGAATCGTCATCGATGCGGCAGGTCTCTACCTCGGCATCGGTCAATGTGCCACCGCGAAGATGATGAGCCAGCTCCGGCAGTTCACTCCGCCGCAGCAGCGCATACCCCTCGCGCCGGACCTGCTCGGCTTTCATCGTGATGAAATCCTGCGGCAGGTTATAGGTCCTCAGGACCAGCGCAAAGATTTCGATCGATGTTTCAAACTCCTCCGGCACCACGTCGTCGGCGCCGATGTCGTGCAGCTCTTCCAATTCCCGAAGGTATCGGGTCCTCACCACGATGCGGACCTTGGGGTTCAGGACTTTTGCGACCTGCACCGTCCGCCTTGTGATAAACGGATCCGAGATGGCCACCACGAGGACCTTGGCGTCCTCGATCTTCACATGCCGCAACACGTTCGGGTTGGTGGCGTCGCCATAATAGATCGGCACTCCATGGCGGGATTCCCGCCGGACGGTATCGCCGTCCAGGTCCAGCGCGAGGTGCGGAATTTCCGTTTCACTGAGCACGCGGGCCAGGTTCCGGCCGTTTAATCCGTAGCCGACGATGATCACATGGTCTTTGAGGCGGATCTGCTTCCCCTCCGTCCGAAGCACATGCGCCTCGGTCCTCGTAGGCAGCCAATGCCGCAGCCGCTGCACGGCTTCCACCCGCCGGGCCATCAACGGCGACCACTGCATCAGAAACGGCGTCACGATCATCGAGAGCACAGACACGGCCAGGAATACTTGATAGGGATCTCCGCGCAATAACCCGCTCTCCTGACCTTGCTGAGCCAGCAGGAAGCTGAATTCTCCCACCTGAGCCAGGGCGACACCGACCATGAACGCCGAGCGCGGCGGAACATCCATTGCCAGAGATGCGGCGCCGCCCGTCACGAACTTGACGAGGAGAATGGCGATCAGTAGACCAAGCACCAGCACGGGATGGTCGACCAACACCCGCCAGTCCATCAAGATGCCGATCGACACGAAGAACAGGCTGTTGAAACTGTCGCGGAACGGCAAAACGTCGGCCATGGCCTGATGGCTGTACTCCGATTCGGAAATCACGAGTCCGGCAATAAAGGCGCCCAACGCCAGCGAGAGGCCTCCCAGCGAGGTCAGCCAGGCGATCCCAAGGCACAGGACGATGATCGTCAAGAGAAAGAGTTCGCGGCTTCGGCTCCGGACAATATGCTCGAGCAGCTTGGGGACCGCGTACCAGGCCGCGGCGATGATCAATCCGACGACGAGCATCGATTTCGCCAAGGTCGACAGCATCGATGCGCCCGAACCCTCGGCCTGGCTGGCCAGAATCGGCGTCAAGAGCATCATGGGGACCACCGCCAGATCCTGAAAAATAAGAATGCCGATGATCGTTCGCCCATGGATCGAATCACTGTCTCCTCTGTTGGACAGGGCCTTCAACACGATCGCCGTGCTGCTCAGCGAGAGCAGAAATCCCCAAAAAATCCCTTCCTGCCAGGTCAGTCCCACTCCCACGGCGCCGAGCCATGCCACCAGCAACACGCTGCCGACCTGAATCGGCCCCGCCACGAACAGCAGCCGACGAAGCGACGCGAGCTGCACCAGCGAAAATTCAATGCCGATCGTGAAGAGCAAGAGGACGACGCCGATTTCAGCAAGGACTTGCACGGTGCCGATGTCGCCGATCAGGTTCAGCCCGTGCGGCCCGATCAAGGCACCTGCGACTAAAAAG
>JBKPKC010000429.1:0-6858 GCA_046765595.1 Nitrospirota bacterium | reverse complement strand
GCCTGCACCACGCGACGCATCTCCAGATCGGCCAGGCAACTTTCCAATACTTGCCGGCGTTGTTGGAGGCTTTCACGCTCAACGTCGTGCGTTCCGTTTTCCTGCGCCTCCTCCGGCAACAGGGCCGACTCGCCGGTCTTGGCATAGAAATAGGCCTCAGCTTCATCCGACGCGGCTCCGAACACCTGGCTGATCAATTCTTCCGCTCCCTCGTCGAAATCCTCGATGGTCGTGGTGCTCCGCTTTCGGGAGAGAAACGGCTGCATCTTGATCAGTTGTTGTTTGAACCGCTCCACGTAGCGGTGAAGAATGTCAGTACGCGTCAATCCCGTACGAACTCGTTTCGGCATTGCATCCCTCCTCAATGGCCGGACGAGGATAGCGCAACCGCAGCGGTTGCTCAAGGGGCGCAACCGCTGGACACCTCCGGGATCCAAATAGCTGCCTACCCATCCACTCCTCCCCGCTTTCCTTGCATCTCCTTGTTATAGAACTCCAGCATCTGACCAATTTCTTCCTTCGTCATGCCTTTTTCGATCCAGCGGTGGCTCTCGTGACGAAGCATCTCCTCCGCCACCTGCGGCGACAGCTCCCGCACTAACGGGAGGAACTTGGTGTAGAAACTCTTGGCCACTTCGTAGAACCCCTGCCAATGGACGTAATCAGGCGCGATCTTGGACAGCCCGTGCCGCGCGCGCCGTCCCTCATGGTGCCACAGTTCGTAGAAGACCCACTCGATCTTTTCGTCGTAGGGGGTCGGCGTTATCTTTTTCATCGCCAGCAGCTGATCCATCGCAACTTTCGCCGGTTTGCCGAATTTGTCGTTGTACAGGTTGATGCCCTGGTCCATCGATGTAAAGAACCGTTCGACGATTTGCTCGCTATGGCACGACGAGCAGACTTGCCGCATGGCTTTACGCCGGTCTTCGTAGTTCTCGAGGCGCGTGGAGACCACGGGCCGCAGCGTCCAGCTGATACGGTCTCCCACGTCGTGAGTCACCTCCTGCGTCCCGGTCGCGCTCATATGGCACGTCGCGCACGTCGGATACAGATAATCCTTGCCCGGATGCCACTTCTCCGTCGGATCCGCGAGCTTCATCTTCTCCTTGTTCGCCTCATACATCACGCCATGCTTGCTTTCGTAATAGGCTTCGATCTGCGGATGGTCTGGCCCCATGTGGCATCGCCCGCAGCTTTCGGGCTGCCGGGCTTGGGCCACCGAGAAACTGTGCCGTGCATGGCAGGCTGAGCAGGTGCCCTTGGAGCCGTCTGGATTGACTCGGCCGATGCCGGAGTTGGGCCAGGTAGCCGGATGGAGTTTGCCCTTCTCCATGACCTTGACCACGCTGCCGTGGCAGCCCGCGCAGCCGGTGGTCACAATTTCTGGCCCTTCGACGACGTTGCCCAGAAAATTGTCCAATGATCCGGTAAATTGCGCCGCCTTGGCGTGATGAGACTTGGCGAACTCCTTGGCTTCCCGATCGTGGCACCGCATGCAGTCTTTCGGCGTGACGAGCGTCGAGATGAGAAAGCCCTCGTGATCATAGGCGTCGGCTTCGCCTTTCTCCGCCCGATGGCATTCGACGCAGCCGATGCCCTTCGGGGCGTGGCGGCTGACTTTCCAATCGTTGATGCCCCCGACGGCGACGTCCTTGGCCATATGACAATCGATGCACTTCTTATTTTCCCCGGACACGAAAGGACGGAGGCCGCCGCCCCGCCGCTCCTCCACCTGCACGTAGCCGACCCCCGTAAGGGCCAGAAAGAGGATGAGGCAGAGCCCGCCGATCATGTAGCGGGCGAAGTTCTGCTTGCCGTTGCTCGAACGGACATGCTCGTCGCCATGATCAGGTTGTACATTGGGATCGTCCATTGTTCCTCCCTAGAAAACTACGGTTCACATCTGGGTATCGAGATACATCAACACCGCCATGCCGCAGACGACGGCAGTGGCCACAACGGCATTAATCAACTCCATTGGCCATCCTCGTTCGATCAGCATGCGGTCCAAGTACGGATACACGACAAAGAGCCCGGCGAATCCAAGCAGACTCCACAGGGCAATCGGTCCGGGCAGCAAGGTGATCCACATGAACGCTGCGGAGAAATACCAGGGCGGCGACACGTCCGAAGCCACCTCTTGGAGGTTGGCTGGCGCTCCGAGGAGCGGCGGAAAGATCATGACCAGATTCACGATCAAGAGCAGCAATCCAACCGCAATGGCGCCCATCTTTAGCGTGTGCTCCGGGTAAAAGGGATGGAACCCGCGGCTGCCCTTTACCTCGGCGAATCCGAGCAGACGTACGATCACGACATGACCGAGCACCAATCCGCCCAGGAGCACGGGCAGCAGCTTCGTGTGGAGATCGTAGAGTCTCAACAGGGTGACGCCGGAGACCTCCTCACCGCCTCGCAGCAGATGCAGCAGCGGCGTGCCGATCACGGGAAGCGTCCCGATCATGCTGGTCACGACCGTCATGCCCCAGTACGAGACATTGTCGAAGACAAGCGAATACCCGGTGAAGCCCATCGCGAGCGTGACGAACAGCACGATCGAGCCGCTGATCCATTTCAGTTCCCCGGCCGCCCGGTACGCGCGCGTGATGAACACCCGGATCACATGAAAGAACAGGAACAGGATCATGAGATCCACGGAAGTCTTGTGCAGGCCACGGACGAACCAGCCCAGATAGATTTCGTTGGTGATGCGATCGACGCTTTCGTACGCCTGCTCCGGCGCGGGCACGTAGTAAAAGGTCAGCAGCAGCCCCGTCCCGACCAACAGACCGAACAACGTCAAGGGGAGCGCCCCCAGCGTGTAGGGCCACCAATCGAGATGTTGCGGCAGATCCTTCTGGATGTAGTCGATCCAACTTTTGGCTTTGAGGCTGTCGTGTGCCTCTGCTGCCTCTGTCGCCATGACGCTCCCCCGTCCTTTTGAACGTTGCTCGCTACGTGCCCTGAATGTTCACGTACAACTGTTCGCCGCGTTTGACGATCTGCAGCCGGTCCAGCGGCCGCGGCGGCGGGCCGGCAATATTCAGACCGGTCTTATCGAACGTGCCCTGGTGGCAGGGGCAGATGAACTGCGCCCGCTCCTTGTTCCACGAGACCAGACAGCCCAGATCGGTGCAACGGCGTGAAAAGGCTGCGACGCCCTCTTCGGTCTTGAGGATGAGAATCTTGCGGCCGCCGAGATCCATGGGCATGGCCTCTCCGAGCGGAATGCGGGCCTCGGTCCCGATGAGCACGGTCTCCGCCTCTTTCCTGGATTCCGTCGGGAGCAGAAACTGCAGGAAGCGGAAACCCAGGGTGCCGATCCCGAACAACACCCCAAATCCCATGACAGCCTGGCTGAGAAACCGCCGCCGCCCGATATCGTCGTGCACGATGGCCATGAGTTATCCCGTGTAGCCTTTCTCACCGTGTTGGTGAAGATCCAGCCCCATCCGTTCGGCTTCTGTATCGACGCGCGGAGTCATGACCTTGGAGAGGGCCTTCACGATCACCCAGCTCACACCGCCGGCAACAACCCAGGCCGCGACCGCCGCCACCACTTGAGCAAAGAACTGGTACGGATAGCCGTAAAACAGCCCGTCGCTTCCAGCCGCATTCACGTCGGTCGAGGCAAATAAACCGGTGGCAATCATGCCCCACGTGCCCCCGACTCCATGCATACCGAAGACGTCCAGCGAATCGTCATACCCCAGAATCAGCTTCACGTAATTGACCACCATGTAGCAGAGGCCTCCGGCTCCCACGCCGATCACGATGGCCGACAGGGGGCTGACATAGCCGGCCGCGGGGGCGGCGGCTACCAAACCCGCGACCGCGCCGCTCATGGCTCCCAACGCCGTCGGCTTGTCGCGCTGCAGCCATTCGACGGCCATCCAGGCCAGCGCCGCGGCAACCGCCGACAATTGAATGGTCACGAACGCGGTCGTGACCACCGCCATCGACGCCGAGGCTGTGGCCCCCGTAAACCCGAACCAGCCGATCCACATGAACGCCGCACCGCAGAATGAGAAGGGCAAATGGTTCGGCATCATGTCGATACGTCCATAGCCATCGCGCGGTCCGATCACGATGGCCGTCACGAGGGCCGTGACTCCGGCGCTGATGTGAATGACGGCGCCGCCTGCGAAATCGAGACTCCCCAGATTGGCCAGCCATCCGTTTCCCCATAGCGACTGTGCCAACGGGACGTACACGCCTGCGACCCAACAGAGTCCCGACACAAGAAAGAATGAAAACCGAATACGTTCGACGATGCCTCCGGCGACGAGAGCCAGCGCGATGGAGGCCATCATCCCGCGATACATTGAAAACAAGGGATCGTGCGTGCTTCTCACGTCTCCCGCGCTCCACGCCGCCCACCCATTGCAGACAAGAGTCCAGGCCAAGGACACGACCGCCAGCCCGATAAACGGCAGCGCGATCGTGTTCATGATGTTCTTCTTTCTCACCATCCCACCATAGAAAAGCGCGACGCCAGGCACGGCCAATGCCAGCAGTGTCGTCGACACCAAGAGCCACAGCGTTTGATCGCCTTGCGCGCTCACGACCGCCCTACGGTCAAAGAAACCTGATACTCGTTCCGGCCGATCAACTCGATCGAGATCTCTCTGGAGCGGCTCAGATGATCGACGCTCAGCAAAACCTGCGCCCACGTAAACTCCGGCAGCTCGCATAAGCTGTCGAGCGTCTGCGGTCCTTCCTTACTAAGGATTTCCAACAGCCGCCGTTTACAGGCCGTCCCCTGACTTGACCGTTCTTCAGAAATCACCATGTCGTTCCTCCTTTCCTCTTTTTTCGCCCTCATGAATAAATCCGGATCCCAGGCTTTTTTCAGTCTCACGAGTAGGCCCGTTCGTTATGCTGACTCAGATCCAACCCCATGCGTTCCTCCTCAGGGAGCACCCGCAATCCGACCGCGCGGTCCACGGCTTTCAGAATGACCCACGTGCCTACGGCCGAGAACACTCCGACGACCGCCACCGTCAAGGCTTGGACGGCAAAGAAGGCGGCATTCCCATGCAATAGGCCGTCGGCGCCGGCGGCGTTCATCGCTTTTGAGGCGAGCACCCCAGTCAAGAGAATGCCACCGACACCCGCGACGCCGTGAATGCCGACGACGTCCAGCGAATCGTCGTAACCGAATCCTCCCTTCTTCATGATGGCGACATAGGACAATCCCCCCGCCATCATGCCCATGAACAACGCCGAAAAAGGGCTGACGTATCCTGCGCCTGGTGTGACCATCGCCAGTCCTGCCACCGCGCCGCTGGCGATGCCGAGCACGGTGGGTGTGCCGCGATGCCACCACTCGACGGCCATCCAACTCAGGGCCGCCGCGACCGCGGCGGTGTGGGTCGCCACAAATGCCACGACCGCCGTTTCGTTGGCGCCCAGGGCGCTGCCGGCATTGAATCCGAACCATCCCACCCACAAGAGACCTGTGCCCAGCAACACCATCGGCAGATTGTGCGGCGCCATATAGTCCGTGCCGTACCCTTGCCGTGCGCCAAGCACCACGGCGCAGACCAAGGCGCTGATGCCCGAACTGATGTGCACGACCGCCCCGCCAGCGAAATCCAGTGCCCCCAGCCCGGCCAGCCATCCGCCTCCCCACACCCAATGCGCGACCGGACAGTAAATGAAGAGCGACCAGAGCACGGCGAACAGGATCAGCGCGCTGAACTTCATCCGCTCTGCGAAGGCTCCCGTGATGAGCGCCGGCGTAATGGCCGCGAACATCAATTGGAACACCATGAAGGCTTGATGCGGGATCGTCGGACCATAGACGGGGTGGGGAGAGAGACCCACGCCGCTCAATCCGACCCAGGCCAGGCTGCCGATCAGACCTTTCACGTCCGGTCCGAACGCCAGGCTGTAGCCGATTAAGACCCATACGAGACTGATGAGGCAGAGAATCACAAAGCTGTGCATGATCGTGCCGAGGACGTTCTTGCTTCTCACGAGTCCTCCGTAGAACAGCGCGAGTCCCGGAACCGTCATCGCCAACACCAGCGCGGCGGACACCAAGACCCACGCGGTATCGGCGCCGCTGATGGCCGCGGCAGCCGCCGTCTCCGCGAACGTCGTCTCGGGCGTCATCGCCCCTGCACAAAGGGCAACCGCGGTCATCCCTGCGCCATTTCCAAACCGTCGCTCCATAGGCCCGCCCCCTCTCCTGTCCTGCGATCGCTGCAAACACAAAGGCGTCCGCCATTCGCTTCGAATGACGGACGCCTTTGTCCGTTCACGTCTGTCGGGACCGGCTGAAGACGACGTTGTCTCAACCGTTCCGCAACCCAGATTTATCGTTTGGCCACGGAGGCCTCAACCTCCGCTCGTGCCCCTCAGAAGGTCTTGTACTCCAGCCACTTCCCGTTCAAGGTGATTTTGCAACGCGCTTCTCCCTGGCTTCCGGTCACCTTCTCCATGTCCATCGTGAAATCGATCGCGCTCATGATGCCGTCGCCGAACATTTCGTTGGCCTGCTCCCGCAACGAATCGCCGTACACCCCGATGATCTCCAACAACCGATATTTGAACGGATCCACCGTGTTGGGAAAATCGGCCCGGACGGGGAACTTGCTGAGAGCGGCCGTCGTGTCCCCGTCAAGTTCCAGCAAGGCGCCCACCTTTTTGGCTTCGTCGGTCGTGAAACGATGGTTGCCGTTGAGCGCAGCCGCGACGAAAGTCGGGTTCTTTCCGACCGCTTTCGCCACATCGGCAATGGTGACGTTCTTTTTCTGCCGTTTCTCTTTAACGATGGCTCGTACCTTGTCTTTGTCCATAGGTCCCCCCCTTATTGGAACGATGAGTGACTATTCTGTCTTCCTCAGTGCGTCT
>JBKPKC010000428.1:0-7408 GCA_046765595.1 Nitrospirota bacterium | reverse complement strand
GATATGACCCGGACCAGCAAGATTGAGTTTCAATCTTTCGAGAATACGTGGCTGGTTGAACGGCAAGAGCGGCAGGAGTTGGCGTTGATGAAGAGCATCGCGGTCATACCGTTCGTCGGTGACCCGGCGATGGCCGAGCGATGGACCGCGGTGTTTCGAGAACTGACCGCTCTTCGTATCGTGAGCCCGTCCGATGCGTCCCAGCATAGCATACAGAGGGTTGATTCTCAGGTGGACTGCGTGCTGACCGGAACGGTGGTCGATCAAGAATCCACGAGGACCTTTGCAGGATTGAAGGAGCGGTTGCTCAGAAGACTCTACCTGCATCTGGTCAGTGACTCAGGCACCCTCATCTGGAAGACAGAGCTGCCCTATACCATTGAAAAGGGATCGAAGAATCTGAGTGAGGAATTGGTGACCAAGGCGCTTCTGGCTCACGTGCGGGCGCATGCCGTTGATATTGGATTGGCTGAACTGGGAAGGAGAAGCCAACGGATTGCGTCGCGGTCCCCTGCGTAATTGATCCGGCCGTCATATGACCGCAGCACTTTCGGGAGGGTGCTCTATCGCAGGCGCACGAAGGGAGACAATGCCATGAAACCGGAATCCACGCTGACTGATCGGATCCTGGAAGCTGTGGCTGGGACGCCCGACTGTCGGATTGAAGAAGTAATCCGCCAATTTCCGGACTTGACGTGGAATCAGATTTTCCGCGAACTCGCTCGTCTGAGCAGGAATGGTCAATTGCGCCTCCTGTTAAATCGTCGAGGGCTCACTGTCAGGAGTGCTGATGGGATCGTGGTGGCGCCATTCTCTCACTAGGAATACACCAACAGATATGCGGAGCCGCCTGGATCTGCTCTTCTCCTATAAGGACGGGGATTCGGTGTGAACCAGCTGGGGTTTGCGAACTGGAGGGCGGGTGATGAGTTGACGCGTTGTGGGCCATCGTCTCTTGGGGGAAAGCCTCAGCGTAATGGGTTTTCGCCGGTTCGATGAGCGATAGAGGGCCTCAACGATTTGAACGTCAATGAGTCCTTCCAAGCCTGAAGGTTCCGGTTCCCTGTTATGTTGAATGCAATCCGAAAAATAAATGAGCTCCGCTGCAAATTGATCACTCGAAGGGAAACGAGTCGTCTTCGTCTCTCCGTTCACAGTGAGCCGTTGGCTCCGGGGCCCGACATATTCGTACGCAGGATCTACCTGTAAGCGACCCTTTGTGCCGATGATCTCATAGGCACTGACGTCTGCCGATCCAAAACTGCACACGAAACTCGCGAGCCGTCCTTCGGGAAACAGCAAAAGCGCACCTGACATTTCATCCACTTCCCGAAAACGACGATCGGTTCCCTTCACCGCAAAGGTGCTCACCTGGAGGGGGTTCGCCTGAAAAAGATATCTGGCGGCATTTATGCAATAGACACCGAGGTCATATACGGAACCGCCTCCCATTGTTCTCTGAGTCCGGATGTCTCCCTGCCGGACCTGCATCCCAAAAACCGAGTTGAATATACGCAGAGTGCCCAATTGTCCTGAGTGGGCAATTGATATGGCTTGTAAATTGGCCTTTTCGAAATGAAGCCGATACGCGACCATTAGCTTTATTTTTGTCTGAACGGCAGCGCGAATCATTTGTCGACATTCACGTTCCGTCACGGCCATTGGTTTTTCGCAGAGCACATGAATGCCGGCCCGGGCGGCGCGCGTCGTATACTCGCAATGCATGCTGTTGGGTAAGGCTATGTACACGGCGTCAATATGCCCGTCACGCAAGCATTGGTCATATTGGTCGTACGAATAGGTGTGCGGAACACGATAACGCCTGCTCAGTTCCCGCAATTTGGCGTCATCCCCTGAGACCAATGCCGCCAGCTCAGAATTTGCCGCATGCGCAAATGCCGGTAACACTGCTACCTGTGCAATGTGCCCTAGTCCGACTACGGCATAGCGAGTCCGTTTCCGCTTCAAGGAGGACCGACTGTTAGTAATCGCACGCATACTGCGATCGCGATAATTGTCGATTTGTAGGATGGCGATACCGTGCGCGTGAATATCACGCTGCTTTCCTTAGATGCCGTGGTGTGTTTCTACGTCTCGATTTAGCGGTTTGCCTCCGAGAGTGACGTCCTCGACCCTTCTCTTTCCTGCTCATGAGCGAATTCTTGTACTCGATGGCTTCCTGCTTTAATTCTTCCCAGTCCAAATCGGCCTTCTCGGCCTCAGAGAACATCGTACCCTCTTCTTCCTTAATGTGGTGTTTAATGCTTTCACCCAACACCTTGAACTTGGCCTCGTATCGACCATTCTTTCCCGATCGTCTTTTCAATTCATTGATCAAGGTATGGGCCACGTGGTGCTCTTCCAATGCCTCATCCATAATTTTGTCAGCATCGATCTTTTTCCGAATCGCAGGATAGATGAGCGTTTCTTCCAACTGTGCGTGAACCTCGAGCTCCAAGAGTGTCGTGTGAATGATCCGTTGTTTGGTCCGCGAATCTTTCGCTCCTTCGAACTCTTCAAAGAGGCTTTTCACCTTCGAATGGTCCTCTTGCAGCATTTCGAAAACCGGATTGGATGACCCAAAAATTCCCATATGCACCTCCTCGTAATGGAAAAATGACGCTTTCCCCATGATAGGCAGCGCAACCGATCCTTCACACTAGTGGAGGCCCTTGGATGCCCAGAGGTTAGAGGCTCCCCGAGAGGTTAGAGGCTCCCTCTTGACTGCGGAGAGGAAGAAATTATCTACCAGCTATCGGTTCTCGCACAGGGTGCTTTGACCTTAAAGAAGAGCCTCCCTGGCTGGGGTCTTCTTATCGGTCAATCACCTCTCATCAACCACTCTTACACATTCACCCCTCATGAGGAGGGAGGAGGATTGTCATGACCGCTTATATACCTACTGTCTTCAATGGGAAGATCGACCAACTCCTGGATGAAGCCATGCGCAGTTTAAGTCGTGAGTCCGCATGGACACCGGCAAGCAATGTGTGGGAAGACGAAAAGGGCTTTCATGTGCAACTCGCACTACCGGGTTGGGATCCAACAGCTGTAGCAATCCAGGTAGAGAAGCAGGTGATGACGGTAACCGGCAACGTTCACGAGGGGGAAGATGACTCCCCGGGGCGAAAGGTCTATCAATGGGAAATCGCCAACAGACAGTTTGCAATGCGTTACCGCTTACCCAATTTCGTGCAGCAAGAACAGGCCTCCGCGTCCTTCAAGAACGGCGTCTTGACGATCTCCTTTCCCAAGCGGGAAGAAGCAAAGCCTAGACGAATCGAAATTAACGTCTAAGCGGTCATCGGCAGGAGGCCCCCAAATCTTCGGGGGCCTCCTTCTCGCGCAGGGCGTAACATGATAGATTCTGCCATGCACAGATTACATGACATCAGGGAGAAGGACGGTGCGAAGTGGTCGAGTTTTAGTGCGCAGCTTCAAGACCTCTTAGACGCAGCAATCGCAGCAGAAGGCTGTTCAAAGGGAAACATCCAATTCTTCAATCCCTGTGTCGATGGCTTGCAAATTGCGGCACATCGCGGATTCGACACTGCGTTCTTGCAGCAATTCGACATTGTGCGCAGGGATGAACCGTCTGCATGTGGCAGGGCTTTTCGATTCGGTCTGAGAGTCGTGATCAAAGATATCACCATAGATCGCTTTTATGCACCCTACCTCTCTGTTGCCAACGGTAGCGGGTATCGTGCCGTTCAATCCACCCCTATCATTCAGCCAGGCGGTTCCGTAATAGGAGTCCTTTCGACGCACTTCCCGCATCCGCATGAATGGTCAGATACGGCACAACGTGCGTTAGACCATTCCGCCTCACAGGTGGCCGCGTTAGTATCGAGATTGCTCCAGCCCTCCCCGGTTTAGCGGTTTAGCGGATACCGGAAATAGCCCAAGATCTTTTTGCAAGGCTTTACAACAGCTGTGGCTGGCTTTCATGAGCCGCGCTGCCTCGTGATGCATGCGCGGGAGAAGACCGTCGGGCCGGGTGCTGAAATCCGCATAGGCCTATCGAACGACGGTCGTGGACTGCCGGGCGCCAGTGGAACGGCATGCCCGAGCAGTCGTTCTATGGCACGGAGTTGCTGCGGGTCTTCCGCCGTCACAAAACTTGTGGCTCGGCCGGTGGCCTTCATCCGTGCCGTCCGGCCGATACGATGCACATAATCTGCTGGGGTATACGGCAAATCGAAGTTAATCACATGACCGATATTGGCCACGTCAATGCCCCGTGCGGCAATGTCGGTCGCGACGAGCACCCGAAAGGCTCCGCGCTTGAACCCATCGAGTGCACTTCGTCGTTGAGACAGGCTGCGGTCGCCGTGTAGAACGGCAACTCGATGTCCTGCGCGACTCAGCACACGCCCCACTTGATCCGCCCGATGCTTGGTACGAGTAAAGACCAACACAGTTTCCGGCTCCTGTTTTAACAGCGAGAGAAGGAGATCCGGCTTGCCCGTGTGCGTCGTATAGTGCAGCGCTTGCGTCACGCCGTCCGCCGTCGTCGCCGACGGCGTCACCATGACCCGAACGGGGTCGTTGACGCTCGCCTGCGCCAGCTGCGTCAGATCGGACGGCAGCGTCGCGGAGAACAACAGCGTCTGGCGTTCTTCCGGCAGTGCGTTGAGGATTTGATTTATCTGCGGGGCGAATCCCATGTCCAGCATCCGGTCGGCTTCGTCAAGCACCAATATCTTCATGAGCAGCAAATTGACGGTGCCGTTCCACATATGATCGAGCAACCGGCCGGGCGTCGCGACAAGAATATCCGGTCGCTGACGGAGACCCCGTACCTGCGCCTGCATGTCGGATCCCCCCACAATTAACGTCGCCGACATCCCGAGACGGCGGCCGAGCGTATCGATCGTCGCCACAATCTGCTGCGCAAGTTCGCGCGTCGGAGCCAATATCAATGCTTGCGGCTCGCCTTTCGGCAATCGCGCCAACCGCTCCATGATTGGGATGACAAACGCAGCGGTTTTCCCCGTGCCGGTTTGGGCACAGCCGATCACGTCACGCCCGGCAAGCGCCGGAGGGATCGCCTGCGCTTGAATCGGAGTGGGGAAAGACAGCCCTGCTTTGGCGAGATCCTGCACGAGGGATTCGGACACACCAAGAGCGTGAAAATTCAATTGAACAGACGTATTCACTGCACAATCCTTTCAGTGTGATCGCATGATGGCGGGATCAGAGAACCGAGGGGAGAAACAACCAGGAAGGGTGCTACTCCAGACTGGACCTGGTCGCGATGCGATCGCGAAGTCCGTGTGTATTAGGCATATCCCCGCCGGACTAGTACTGGGGACATGTGCGCACAGACTACAGTATGCCATCTCTGCCGTCAACCTCTTCCTCGCTTTCTTGCCCCACGCCTTTGAATTGTCGTTCGGCGACGCATTCGCTATTATGGTCCGGATGTGCTACCGTAGGGCGCTCACAGACCGTTACTATCCTATCTCTCGCGCCGCCCTACACTCACTCCCGTGTTCGCGCGAACGATTCCATAAGGCTCCGCCGTCCTCGAAACCTGCAGTTCAAAAGAGAGTGTGCCGCGGATCGCAGAACATGAGCACTCGATCGGAATGGGCGATGACGATTAGGGGCGGGTGACAATTCGCGGGCGTGATCCTTCGAAAGGTCCTGCTGTTCATGGCATTCCATCAACTCATTCAATGGTTGATTCAGCATCCGCTTGCCTCAGCCACCATGCTGTATGCCGTGAGTGTCTGTGGCGTTCTGGTCTATGCCTTTTTCGAGCCACGCGACCAAACGTAACCTAAAAGGCAGCTATGGGAAGACACGTCTTGTATGTGGGTGGCCTCTCCGCCAGCGTCTCGGACTGCCAGCTCCGTGACCTCTTAGGCACATATGGGCTCGTAGCACGGGCTCATGTCGTCCGGTTTAAACACACCGGAAAGTCAGCCGGCTACGGATTTGTCGAGATGGGATCCGGCGAGCAGGCCCGCGAGGCCGTCATCGCATTGGAAGGGACGGAGTATGACGGCAATTGCTTACGGCTTTATGTAACTCCCTATCCATCAAGCGGGTCCTAACCACTCTCACCTAAACTGACGAGGAGCCATCATGAGTCGCACGAATCTCGATCCGCTGTTCACTTTTCCTGACGGCTCGCATCTCGTCATCGGTACTCAATGTCTGAAAACCGGAGACTTCTCCTGCACCCTGTATACCGCGATCATTGCAGCAGATGATGGCGGGGCTTTTCAGATGATTTCCAATCACCTCGAAGCGCCTACCTGTCTCGGGGCGCAGGAACATGCGTACAACTACGCCGTTCGGCATTACCCCCGTATGGCTGAGAGCATGAAGAAACCGCCATACCTGATCTGGCGCGGGCCCACCTCTCGTCAAGCTGAGTGATTTCAGTTTCACATCCAGGGGCCTCGCGTGAAATAGTCTATTGAACGGCCCCTGTCGATGTGGTGGTTCCCGAGGATCTGATCGCAAGCCTGCCCGAAGTCGCCTCTCTGTCGCGTCTTTGGCTCAGATGGGCAAGTCGCGCAAAGAAGGCTTTCGAACGGATCGTTGGTGCCGGCAGGTCTAAAGCGGTAGTGATTGTTGACCCTGCAGATCTTCAGGCTTTTTCTCGACTCGGTCTGGATAGCGGTTACCCGCCGCACGTCGAATCCCGGATTCGGACAATGTTTCCAAGGGCACAGTTAATGCGATCGAAGTGCCCTTTCCTACCGCGCTCTCTAACGCAAATGTTCCACCAATAGTGGTGATGCGCTCGCGAACATTCTGCAGACCGAAATGCTGCCTTGGCCCTGAGCTGCCGACGTTCAGCGGATCGAAACCTCGGCCCGAGTCTCGCAGCGTAAGACACAAACATTCAGATTGGACGTCCAGAGACAGGCAGGCACGTTGAACCGACGCGTGTTTTACCACGTTCATGAGCAGCTCGCGCACAGACTGATACAACAGCAGGACCGTCTCCGTGGAAATATCGAGCGCCTCGCCCCTAATCGACATGTCGACGGTGAGTCCATGCCGCGGCATTTGTTCCGCCAACCAACGCAGGGCAGCAGGAAGTCCCAACTCCTGTAACTGTGGAGGATAGAGCTCAGCCATGAGAGTGCGGACATAGTTGCCCGAGGTTCGCAGCAACTCGTCGGCTTCGTGGATGAAGCGATGGGTGTCGGCGACCGACCGATGCGCATGCTGTTCGGCCTGCTTCAATTTCATCCGGGCCAGCGTCAGGAGTTGCGCCAAGTAATCGTGCAGTTCTTCGGCCAGCTGGCGGCGTTCTCGTTCTTCCGTCCTCGCTAATTGGTACATCAGGCCGCGGAGCCCTTCTTCCTTTTGTGACAACTCGTGATGTTTGTTCGACACTTGTTGGGCTAACTGTTCATTCGAGCGACGCAATGCAGTTTCATTA
>JBKPKC010000427.1:0-4249 GCA_046765595.1 Nitrospirota bacterium | reverse complement strand
GTGCGAGACCTAGGTACGAAGGGAGGATGAGGGTTGTAAGTGTACTAGAGGTTCTCCTAGTGAGGTCCCACGAAACAGGAGACTCTATGGACTCTCATCCCGAACGACTCTTCCCAGCGTTATTGCGAGTTTTCGCCGTCTTTTTCCTTTCCATCAGTCTTTCCAGCTGTGGTCCAGGAGAGGAAACCCCTGGTGTCGCGGCCTCAGACGGCAATAATCCTGGGGTGCAGACACCCGGCACACAGGGTTCTGGTTCAGAAACGGACGGCACGGGGGACAGGGCTTCTAGCGGGAGTATTCCCGTCGGCCAACTAGCTGATCTGAATGGCGATGTAACGGACCTAGCTCTTCACCCGGACGGTGACGTTCTCGTGGCGGGATCCTTCACGGCGTACGGTGGGCAGCCCGTTCCCCACGTCATTAAGCTTCGACCTGACGGCTCGCTGGCCGCGTGGACGCTTGGTGTGACTCTGCTGAACGACCTCCCGATTGAGACCGCCGTTGCGCCCGATGGCAAGGTCTGGATTACCCAGCGCCAAGCTAGTGCCGCCAAACTCTGGCGAGTGAACGCGAATGGAAGCCTGGATAGTGGCTTCCCCCCGGTCGAATTTCTCTTCGATGAGCCGGGCAATGGTGGACTCATTTTCTCCGAAGTCTTTCAATTGGAGCCGATTGGCAACGGGGTTTATGCAGCGGGCACTTTTACAAAGGTGAACGGTGAGTCGCGCCGTGGGATCGTTCGAATTCTGGAGACCGGCCAGCTGGATAGCGGATTCAATGCCGAGATCAGGTCAGGTTATCGGGTGGCGCTGAGTGCAGATGGCACAATCTACGTGACAAACTATGAGCGGCTCGACATCAGCGTGGCCGGAAGTCAAATCCTGTATCGCCTGAATGCAAACGGCTCCCGTGTCGGTGCGTTTACACCGGTCAACGTCTTTACCGTTGGATTTAATGCCCGCATCTTTGCCCTCGCACCTGTGAGTGATGGCACGAACGATGTGCTGAATGGTGGCCGATTTGTGCTCGACTACAGTGGAAGCGTCAACCCACTGTTTGACCCGACGGCTTTTCACAATCTAGCGCGTATAAACCCCGACGGCAGCCGCGACCGAGAGCAGCCGCGGCCGCGGCTTGGGAATGACTCGAGGGATACTCCGGAAGTGCTTGCGATCGCAAAAACCGTTGATGGCACCGGCGACTTTTTGCTTACGGCCGGAGGAGTCCGCCGATTTCAAGCAGATGGAAAACCTGCCGCTGGCTTTCAGGTCGGCCAGGTGAACGATTTTGCAAGAGCTGACAAGCTTCTCTGTCTGCCAGATGGCGACACCATAGTGGGAGGGACATTCACGGCATATAACGGGACCAGCCGTGGTCATATCGTTAGAATTAATCGAGTTGGGTCGCAGAACTAAAAACGAGTTCCCGATCCGTTGGCACATAATCAGCGCGCAGTAAGCGCGATTAACAAAGCAGCGTAAGCATATAATCGGCTTCGCCTCAAACTTCTGAGAAATGGCGTTAGGACGATTCCCCGATAGTTCGCTTCGCTTCCGTAGAGTCGCATCATTGATTATGCGGCCAGAGTGATATCCCCTGAAAACGGGACGTGCTCAACCTGAGTGGGTAAATACCCGCTCACTACCGGCTCGAAGCCGCCTCGTCCTTATCGGACTGGGCTGCAAGGTTTTCATCCCTCTCCATCGGATTTCCCCCCGGTCGACGCGCCTGGTATTCGGGACCGATTGAAATCGTTCCCGCCATACTCTGTCCGCCGGTATGATCAGTTGATTCGGCTCTGACAACATAATTCACCTCGCCGGGCTCCCGGAAACACACGCTTGCCGTCTTGTTGGAGCCGATTTTGGCTGTATACTCGTTACGCTTTGTTCCAAATCCCAACGGTCCGCCGAAATTCCGCTGGCACGTAAGGTTTTCTGTCATGGGCTTCAAGAAAATCACTTGGACAGTGGCCCGACGCTTGTTGATCCAACGAATCTCGTCGCCGGCATTGACCGTCACGGATGCCGGCTCGACGCCCTCACTGATGATCACATCCTTGACTTCACCCGTACGGGTCAACGTCGGCATGCTTTCGCCGCCGATGGTTTGACATCCGGCAAGCATCAATAGACTGGTTGTAAGAATGATACGTTGGACATGCATGGTAGTCTCTCCTTTAATTGTCAAACAAATCCCCATCTCAGTGATGCGTTCACAGCCTTACGAGGTGACCATGATTTCAATGCGGCGATTCTTGGCGCGCCCAGTGGCAGTCGTGTTGCTGGCGATCGGGTTGCTATCCCCATGGCCGGCCGCCAACAGATTGGCGCTCACGCCGCCATCCCGCAGTGCCTGAGCCGCAGTGTTTGCGCGCGCATCGGAAAGTTCCTTGTTGGAAGGGAACTTCCTTTTTAGGCCGCCCCTAATTGCGACATTGTCGGTGTATCCCGCGACATGTACTTGTTTGTCTGGGAAATCCTTGAGGACGGTCCCCACGCGCTTCAGGGTATCGGTGGCATCCGCCTTCATGTGGGCCTGGCCCGAGTCGAACAACAGACTGGAGGCCAAATTGATCGTGAGTGCATTCCCGGATTGCTGCACCAGGACCGTGCCATGAGAAATTTCCGGTTCTAACGCCTTCAGGAGATCATTTTCGGCACTTAAGAGGTTGCTCTCGTCCTGATCAAGCTGACTGTTTAGGCTGGCCAGACTGGCATCGCGATCCGCAAGTTGCGCTTGGGCTATCGCCAGTTCGTCGACCAGTCGCTGTCGGTCTCTGTCTGCCTCCGCCAGCCGCAAGCTCATGGCCGAGACCGCCTCGTCCTTAGCAGAATGGGCAGCAAGGCTTTGATCAAGTTCCTTATCTAGGCTGGCCAGGCTGGCATCGCGATTCACAAGTTGCGCTCGGGCTACCGCCAGTTCGTCGACCAGCCGCTGGTGGTCTCTGTCTGCGGCCGCCAGCCGCGAAGTCATGTCTGAGGACACCGCCTCATCTTTTTTGTAGGATCGGGTAGCAAGGCCTTCATTCTTCTCTACTGCCGGGCGATTCGCTGCGTACGGCGGACCGATTGAAATCGCGCCCGCGAGATTCTGTTCTCCACTGGAGCCACTGGATTCGGCCCTGACCACATATTTCACCTCGCCTGCCTCCCGGAAACACACGCTTGCCGTCGTGTTGGGGCCAAGTTTGGCCGAGTACTCATTGCGCTTGGTGCCGAACCCCATCAGCCCGCCGAAGTGGCGTTGGCAAGCAAGGTTTTCTGTCATGGGATTTAAGAAAATCACCCGGACAGCGCCCTGACGTTTGTTGATCCAGCGGATCTCATCGCCTGGGCTGACCGTCACTGATGACGGCTCGACGACATCACGGATGATGACATCCTTAACCTCACCCGTGCGGGTCAGGGTCGGCATGCTTTCTCCTCCGATGGTTTGACAGCCGGTAAGCATCAGCAGGGTAAATCCAAGAATGCTACGTTGGACATGCACGGTAGCCCCTCCTCTTCTCATCGCATATGTTTTGAGGATGCAATTTTCATTACCTTCGTTACAGCGTTGGAGATGACCTATTCTTTCGTTGGACAATCTGCAGATTGTGGGGTTTCGATACTGGCTGAGCCCAAGCTGTATGGGAGTTCTCTGCTTAGACAGTAGATTTGTAGTGAAGTGTATCGAAAAGACACATTGCGATCTGTGCTCGATTGCTCACAATGGAGGCCGCACTATTGGATTGGCGGGCTTCTAATGTGAAACCGCAGGTTGCCCCTTCAATCAGGGTCGCCGGCTGCATCGTACACGTTTGAATATCAACTCCGTGCTCCTCGAAGTTGGGACAGTTGCTGCGACAAGACCCGGGTCTGCCTCCACTTGCTACAGTAATCACTCCAAAGTGAGCCAAAACGGCAAAAAAAGAGCCCGCCTCCATTTCTGGAAGCGGGCTCCCATCCTCGGATTCGGCAATGTCTCCACTGCGTGGATGCGCAATGTCTCCACTGTCGGAGTCTAAGACTTTCATCATGACAGGAAAAGCTTCGATGGGGATCTAGGGGAAACGCGCGAGGCCGGACTAGGAGGCCCCTTGAAGAAGTGCCTGAAGCTGAATGAGAGTCCGGCTAGCTGTATTGGTCTCTCGGTGCCCGGAATGAGGGGAAAAGTGTTGTCTCCTAGGCCGATGGTTTGTAGTGGGGAATGATTGTGTTCTTAAGGTCTTCAAATGCCCATTTTGGCAGTCACACCGTCGGGCATA
>JBKPKC010000426.1:0-6909 GCA_046765595.1 Nitrospirota bacterium | reverse complement strand
GGGCCGTACGACGAACTGCCACGAGAATTCCGTACCGGATACGCGTTTACGTTCGATGTTCTGATGGATATCGGCGGCTGGCGGGACATGCACCGCCATCGCCGCTGCCAGCAAATCCAGCAGAACTTCACCACCGTTCATGGGTACGACGTGCCCCCGCCGCTCGTACAGGCGGGGCTCGACGGCGAATATCGTCAGGCCATGGATGCGGTGCGCGCCGATATCGATCGGTTGAAGAAAGTGAGCGGGGAGGCGGCCCTCTACGCCATCCCGTTTGGGTTCAAAGTCCGCTGCCTCTTCAAGATGGACTTTGCGGAAGTGGAATACATTGCAAAGCTTCGCTCGGGCGTGAAAGGTCACTGGTCATACCGCACCATCGCCTGGCTGATGAAGCAGAAAGTCACCGAACGGTACCCCGCCCTCGGCATGCACATGCAAGCCACCTCCCCGGACATTGAAGACACGCTGACTCGATAGCTCCTTTTCCATGACCCAGCACCAACATACGTGTGAAGCAGCGCTGGTGAGCGGAGCGTGGGAACAGGCGGCCGAGGAGGCCCTCGCATGGACGCGGCATCCGGACGAGGCCGGCCGGCGCGATCCCCGTCCGCATTTCGCGCTCAACGTCGTGCAGTTGATCAGGGGACAGTTTGCCGAGGCCTGGACGAGCCATGCGCTGTCCCTTCAGGAAGCCGACGATATCGCACGGGTCAAGCTCTGGGTCGAGGGATTGGTTGCTGGGCATGCCGAGCGGGCCGCGGCGCATTTGGTCATGGGCCTTTTTTTGTCGCAATCGGGACAGTCCGAACTTTCAATGCAGTCGTATCGAACGGCCGCCAGCCTGGCACCGGACTCGGCCTATCCGCATTACTTCTTGGCGCAAATTCACGAGCGGGCCAATCATGTAGAGATGGCCATCAAGGAATATCGGGAAGCGGTGAGACTGGAGCCCGGGTATGCACCCGCGAGAACAAATCTCGGCGTTGCCTATCAGGAGCAGGGACGATTGGAGATGGCGATTCCTCAATACCGCGAAGTGATCAAGCTCAACCCGGACGACGCCGTTGCGCATGCGAACCTGGCTTGCGCGCTGGCCGAGCAGGGGAAATTGCAGGCGGCCTTGCTGGAATACCAAGAGGCCCTACGGCTCAATCCGCAGGATGCCGAAGTCCATTTTGCCCTCGGCGGGTTATATGAAAACAAGAACCGCGCCGATCTCGCCATGAAAGAATACCGTCAGGCCGTCGAGGCCAATCATGACCTTGCTCCGGCTCATTCGGCACTCGGCTGGATGCTGTTCGACCGCGGTCATCGGGAAGAAGCCATGGAATGTTTCAACCAGGCGCTGCGCGCAGATCCCCAGAATGCCAGGGCCTTTCTTGGCGTGGCCAAGTGCTATGCCAGTCGGGGAAAAGTCCAATTGGCGATTGAGAACTACACGAAGGCGATCAAATACGAGCAGGACCCGCAGAAAAAGAACGAGATCATGAACAATCTCTACAAAGAAGGCGGGACCTGGGATACGTAAAAGAGGCAGGTCGCGAACGACTTACAGTTCGCGAATCGCGCCTTGGAGGACCGTGATCTGCGTGACTGGATCGCCGGAGCTTTTCAGCTCTTTCCGGATCTGGTCTTTCAGGTAGGACGAATAGCCGACGCGATCGATCAGGAGATCAAGGAACCGTTCTGCCGGGAGGAGACTTTGTGCTTTGAGCTCTTCAATGGTTTCATCGCTTACCGGGACATAGGTGCCGCCCAGGTGGAACACCACATTGTAGTAGCGGCCTTGCCCGATGCGTTCGAACCGGAGTCCCTTCACGAAATCCTCTTGAGTCTTCGACGAGGGGCTCATTGTAGACAACTTCGCGTCGGGAACACAAGGGCGGCTGTGCCGATGAATGAAACGACCGGCACGCCTATTTCGTTTTTGTCGCGAAGTATTCCTGGCGGCTCACGGCCACATCCGCAACGAACATTACCCCCGAGTGTCGCTCAAACAGCGGCCGCAGGCCGGCCAGAATCGGCTCTACCTTTTCCTGGGGAACGACGGTCATGATCATCTCGAGGCTTTCCTGTTCGCTGAACATGAAATGCGCCTCGCGGACTCCGTGATGACCCTTGCCCGACACATTGCCGATGATCGTGTATCCCGTCGCATTGACGCGGTCCAGCAGATCCGTCACGAAGGCCCGCTGCTCGCCCGCCACGATGACCCGGATCTCTTTCATCGGATGCAATATCAGACCCATTCGGATACTCCTTTCGCCCACTCAAGTAGATAGTCAACCCGGTCTCGTCGAGCCATTTTTCAGGCAATGACATTCCACGCTCCCTTCGGATGATATCGATACCATACCCCGTCCTCAGGGTCGAGGGCGACGAGATGCACCCATTCATTATGATAGTAGTGCTGCAGCACTTCGTGGCGTGAAATCAGTTTGTCGATTCGCTCACGGGGCGCTTCAATGATCGTCAGCAGCCGCATTGGCTCGTGGTACGGCATTGGGCCGTTCATGACGGTTTGTTTGGCGAGTCCGAGCCGGAGGTCGCTCCACGGGCCGGACATGATGCCGAGCCGTCCCACAATATTGTGATAGATTTTGCTTCCGCTGCCGTAGACCTCATTGTCCGTCGTGGAAAAATAGTGCTCCATATTGATCCACTGGGCGACGACCTGAGGGGCGGTCAGCAACACTTCCAGCAGTCGGTTCGTCGGATCTTCGCGGTAGTCGTATGAATGGAGGAAAACTCGCCCGCCGAGATCAATGCCCGCCGTCCATTCGCGTCGAGCAATAATGAACGCGGCGTTTCCCGATAGACCCCACTCGGGCCTCACCTGACTCCAGTCCGCGCTGCGCATACGGACATGCGCCTCGGCCTTCTGTCCGGTAAGCCCTTGTGCCGTGTCCGGCAGGCGCGCACATCGCTCCTGGCTCGTCAATTCCGACGCTTCTTTCAGGTCCTCCTGCAGGCGGGCGAGATCGACCCGGTGCGTGGGAGGGACGTCCTCCAAGTCAAACAAGTGCACCTCATCGGTGGTCGTGTCCATCTGTCCAGCGATGAAATGCGTATCGGAGGGAATTTCAATGCTGTTTTTGGCGAGTCGGGCACGTACGTGTGCATTATTCGCCATCATGGCGAGCGTCCGCGCATTCGGCTTCCCTTCGTTGCCGCCGCAGGCGCCGCAATCGAGCGCAGACTCGTACGGATTATTCTCAGAGGTGCTTCCGTGCGCGCAAAACAGCACCAGGCGCGCAAAATTCTTTGTAAGGCCCATCATTCGAAGGGCGGTGTCGACGGTGAGCGTCTGTTCCTCGAGTGTAAAGCCCGTCCTGGTAATCCGCTCTTTGTGGCGCGAAGCGGCTCTTGCGTTGAGTTCGTATTCACGGCGCAACACGTCGGTGAGGCCTCCCAATGCTTCCTTAGAAAGCCCCGCTTGGGCGGCGGCTTGCAATAGCGGCTGGTCCGGCTCCGGGGAGCCGGCCAAGGCATGCTGGCGCAAGCTTTCGACGAGCGCGGGGGTAATATGTGAACTTCTGAACCCGAGCCGTTCATGCAGCGCTTTCCGCACCACGGCCTGTTGTTCAGCAGCGACCATCTCCGCCGTTTCAGTCGGCGCCAGTTTGTCGACGGTGAGAGTTGTCGCGATGGCCGGCACGAAGAGCCGTTGGAGCCAGGCGGTCCAGCGTCGATACAGCGAAGGCAGGAGCGTCTTTCCGAAAATGGGAATGCCGTAGAACCACCCGAGTGATTCCACCATGACGTAGGGTGTTACGACGTTCTCTTTCAGATCGTGCAGAAGCGTGTGGCCGGCATGTACCCATCGTCTGCGGGTCTGGTGCTTGGAAACTCTGTGGTCGAGGTAACTGCGGGGAATCTCCCGAACCTCGTTTTTGGCGCGCATGATGACCGGAAACTGTTCGGTCTCATGCTCTTTTCCCCACGCCCGATACCGGATGAAGGCGGCGAAGAAACCGGCGAACCCGTACGTCTTGTGAGCGCCGGTCGATTCCAAGTGCCGGCGGAACGGTTCTGATCGCACGTCGATGCAGTACACCGATTGGGAGTAGGGTCTGAGCTCGGCCGTTGTATCGGCGGCGGTTGCGCGTGAGCGGAGCTGCCCGAGCAGCGGCTCCTGGTAGCCGGCTTCGAGAGCCTTGAGCCAGACCGGACCGTGAGCGGACTCTGGAAAGGCGTCGATCCAGTCGACGATTTGTTTGAGGGTCTCGGGAGCCGTTGCCACCAGCACTTCGGCATCAATGCCGAGCGTTTGGGCCAGCGCGAGAAGCGTCCTGGCAGTTCCCCGACGCGCCGCTTCAGTTTGCCGGGGAACGACCTCGATCTGATAGCGGTCGAGCACCGCGTTCCATCCGTTGCCTCGTTTGTGGGCGACCCTGTCCACTTCCTCGGCGTACAGAGCGGGCAGTCGGCCGGCGACGCGCTGCCGCCGGAGGTAGTACTCTCCTGGGTGGCTGCGCATATAGGAGGTGATCGCTTCGTACCGACCCTCGATGCCGAGCTCTTCACGGCAGGCCTTCTGCACCAGCTCCCGTGCATACCAGAGCCGGATGGCCAAAAACTTCACGAGTCCCGCGGGATAGGCTTGTTGCCAGGGATAGTCCCGTTCCTCGCCGCGCCATTTGATGAAACCAGCCCAACCGGGAAGAGCCGTCAGCTGCAGCGAGAGATAATCCTGCCGGAGGTCGGACGGGATGCCGAGCGCATCCAAGCTTTGGAGTAACGCATCCTCAGGGTAGTCCGGCAAGGCCGCAAGTTTGCGGGCGCTGTCAGCAATCCCGCAGGGCGACCATTCGTGAGCGGCCATCGTTTTCCACGCCTGATACAAGCCCTTCTCGCGTTCGGGCATGGCCCATGTCGCATGCCCTTCGTCGAGGAACGCTTCGCACCATTTAATGAGCTGATCGTTGATGTGGCGGACGATCTCCGTCCCGAGCGTATCGTCGCACCAGTGAGAAAGCGTGAGCCATCGACCCAGGGCGGCTTGATCGTTCTCCACAATCGCGCCGATACGTGATGGCAAATCGGGATAGGTGAGAACGGACCTCAGGCCGGATGCGAGGCGCTCGATCAAAGTGTGCGAGGGATCGGGCAATTGACTATCAAGCGGTTCGATGGCGAAAGATCCCAGGCCCTCGGTCAGGCACGCCTTCAACACATCGCAGTGTGTGACGGTGCGGCCGCCGATGGCTAGGCGGGTATTCTGGGTCAGTGGCCGCAAGACCTCGTCCAGGTGTTCGGGGCGGATGCGGCCGGTCCTCAAATACTGGCGGTAGACTTCGCCCGGAAGGTAGCCGCTGCCGTTCATGAATTGTTTGCCCCGGCGGACGGTTTCTTCAAACGGGAGATACTCAAGACTATGAAGCGGGTTGTGGTGGACGAACGTCCGCATCGGCCAGTATTGCGCGATGACTTCACCGGCGAGGCGGACGACGCCACGCAGCTCCATCCGTCTCGATTCGAGGTTGGTTGTGCGTTCTATCGGTTCCACGTCGGCGATTCTCCGATGATAGCCGTCCCGAACGAGGTTTCCGCCGGAGCAAAGAGGGTGGCGGGCGCCAGCCCCAGGGCCAACAGGATCAATACGACGATCAGCAGCGATGCGAATTCTGCCCGGAGGAGGTCCGTGTATTTCAATTCCGGCCGCCGCATGCCGAACAGCAGCCGTTGCACCATTTGCATGATGTACCAGGATGCGGCGAGCCATGCGAGAAGCGTCACGCACAAACCGGTGAAGGAAGGAAACGGCGAGCTCAAGAGCAGTCCCATGAATCCGGCAAACACGCCGAAGGGCGGCAGGCCCATCGCCGCGAGCGCGAGCAGGGACAGCAACACCGCATACTGCGGCATCCCCGCGGCGAGGCCGCTGATGGCTTGTGGGTCTATGTCGTCTCCGTACCTCGTCCGGATCACCTGCCAGGCGACCATGAGTCCGCATGTCGCCAAGCCCACTGTTCCGACCAAGAGCGCCGAGCGGGATGTGGCCATCCGCGAGGCTGCAACGAACCACCAAACAATTGAAAAGAACGAAAGGCTGCCATAGGCCAAAAGGAGACGAACCCGCGACTGCGCCAAGGCTTTGAGGGCACCATACGAGGCGCCGAGCAGCGCGAAAAGACTCAAGGTCCAGGCGACACTATCGGGAACCGACGCGATCGCTGAAGCAAGGCCGTGCAGACCGACAACCGGGAGCAGCACCACGATGAATGAAGGGAGGCTGCCGGGCAGTCGCGTCAGAGCCGTCAGATGACCGTCGTGAAACGGCATGAGCGGAATCAGCACCGCACTGGCGAGCAGGGAGCCAACCGATGCCAGCGGAGCGCCGGCCGCGACGGACAGGATGGTGCAGAGAGCGCCCAAGCTGTAGGCGCCGATGCCCCACCAAGACCTCGGCCAGAGTGCGCTGTGGTGACGGTACAGCAGTCCAGCAGTCACAATCAGCAGTAATGCCACGCTCACGAGACTCACGGGTGGCCCGCTCGCCAACGCGGTTTCGCCTAATCCGAGGAACAGCAGGGTTAACATCCAGGAGTTTCGATGCTGTTCGTGAACCGGCTGTCCCAGGATCGAAATGGTTGCGGCCAGCGGCAGGAGGTAGAGCGGCAGGAGCCCTTCAGGAGGAACCTCGATCCGGCCGGCCAGCGTCACGACGGACCCCAGACTGAGGGCGGCCCAGGTTAGGCAGAACCATTTCAAGCGTTCCGCAGACGATCGAAAGGCGAGTCCGGCCACGGCTCCCAAGACCGGGATGCCGGACAGCAGCCATGGAATCCACGCGTCGTCCATCATCGCGACCAGCCTCGTTCTCGTTTGTCGAGTTGATGGACGACGCGCATGATGGTCTGCCCCGCCAGCGCGTAGGCTTCATCGGCATAGAGCCTGTTCATGAAC
>JBKPKC010000425.1:0-6312 GCA_046765595.1 Nitrospirota bacterium | reverse complement strand
GGGCCAGACCGTCCCCTGGTGATAGGCGGCGTCTCTCGCCCGGAGGTCTCCCGCATAGGTGGCCTTATAATCGGGATGGTCTGGGCCGAGAGTCCGTAACCCATAGGGGGTCAGCAGCTTTTCGCCCACGATGTCCACGACCGGACGCCACCGCTCTTCCCGGAGAATCGGAAACCGCAGCGAGAGCGAGAAAATTTGATTAGGACGCAGACTGGAATCGTTTCCAGCTTCGCCGTCCACCACATCGAAGAGATAGCCGCCGGTATCAAACCAGTAGCGGCGGTGGAAAGAGCCTTCGGCCTGTTCGGCCATGTCGTTCCATTCCGTCGGCTGTTCACCCAATTGGACCGCCCACTCTGCCATGAGCCGCAACGCGTTGTACCAGAGCGCCTGGATCTCGACCGGCTTTCCGCGGCGCGGCGTCACGACCCACTCGTCCACTTTGGCGTCCATCCAGGTGAGCTGATACCCGGGGGCGCCGCCGTGCAACAGTCCATCCTTGGCGTCAACGCCAATATTGAATCTGGTGCCCTGCCGATGACGCCGGACCACCTCTTTCAAGGTGGGATAGAGCAGCATCAAGGTATCGCGGTCGCCCGTGGCCGACAGGTAACGATCAAGGGCATGGAAATACCACAGTGTCGCGTCCACCGTATGGTAGAGCGCCTGACGCGATCCCTCGGGAAACAGATTCGGCAGCAGCCCGTCCTGAAAATATCGGGCGAAGGTCCGGAGAATTGCTCTCGTCTCCTGCGGCCGGCCGGTGCAGAGGGTCAATCCTTCGAGACTGATCATCGTGTCGCGGCCCCAATCGCCGAACCAGTGATAGCCCGCAATGACGGTCTTTGCTTCATCACCCGCCGCCTGCGCCAGTGCCTGCTCCTCCGGCCTGGCACCCGGCCGGACGATGAATTGATCGGCGGCGAGCTGGAGCTGCCTGCCAAGCTCGTCCGCCCCCAACGCCGGAGCGAGAGACATCAGCGTGTCCAACCGACGCTGCTCCGCCTGAAAAATGTCTTCGCAGCCAACGTCAAGCATGTCCCAAGATTCGACACTCATGACGAGCGCCACACTCTTTCCCTCGGACAACTGGACCGTGAAATACCCGGGGCTGAAGAGATCTTGAAGATGCTCCGACCCGCGGTCGCGGTCGACGCGGTAGGAGACGCCTTCGCTGACCACTTCGCTCGCGACGAAGACGCCGTTGCGAGGACGGATGCAGAGCTTGAGGCTCGGCGCACCCTGAGGCAGAGGGATTTCATACCGTCCGTGGCTGATCGTGAGAGGAAACGCGTCTGCGTGGCCTTCCCCCAACCTCGCGTCGTGCATGCGGTAGGTGACGTACGGACGCAGGTGCAGCTGCATCGTGCCGCTCAGACAGCGGTATTGGAGATAGATCGTATTTTGTCCGTGCGGCGCCACGATCCGTTTCTCAAACACGGCGCCGTTGATCTCGTACGTCCACACGGGAGTCTGCCATTCCCGCCGGATGTCTTTCAGAAACCGCATGCCCTCGAGCTCAATCCTCCCGTCCGCATATTCGGCGCCGGACAGCAGCGCCCTCCGCGTACCCACCTCGATGGTTTCGTCCAATCGCGGAATGATCAGCGTCCGGCCGCGGCCTGGCAAATCGGGGACAAACAGCCCGTGGTACCGACGGGTGGCGATGCCGAGCAGCGAGCTCGACGCATAGCCGCCGATGCCGTTCGTCACGAGCCACTCCTTGGCCAGGAGCGACAAGGGATCGTCCGTCATCGTACCCATGATACTGAGGGTTGCGGCCGTCGTCGTCATGCTGTGATGGCTCCCGACTAGCGCGTTTCGGCTCGAAACAGGGTCGCGACGGCGGCGGGGATGCGCCATCCGTGTTCACAGAGCGGATTGATAATGCCGGGACCGCCGTAGCGCGGATGGTCGCTCGACCATTGCAGGGTCCAGCCGCCGCCGGCCACCGGCGCCAGCAGTGGCTCGGGCGCTGGAACGAAGTTCAGATCCGGCCCCAGATTGACCACCAGAAGCCGATCGTGATCCGCGGAACCGCGGTAGCGGAGCACGAGCGCCTGAGGGCCCAGCATAGCGCCGTCGAGTGCCGCGCGATTTTGCCGGGCCAGAACCGCGTCTTCGCGCCGCAGGTGGAGCAGGTCCCGGTGAAGCCGATAAACGGCGGCATGGCGCACCCGTTCAGACAGGTCCAGCCTCGACCGTTCAAACGTCGATTCGTCTGCCGGATCAGGGACGACTTCCTGTGCGTCCGGGGCGGCATACTCCGGAAACTCGGAGAGAAATTTCTTGCGTCCCTCGTAGACCTTTGCGGCGAGTTCGGAATGATGATCGGCAAAGAACAAGAAGGGAGCGGACGCCGCGAATTCCTGGCCCATGAACAGCAAGGGGGTCTCCGGCGCGAGTAGCATGAGCGCAACCAGCGCACGGTACCGTGCAGGGGCCACGATGGCATGAATACGCTCTCCATGCAGATGATTGGCCACCTGATCGTGATTCTGCACGTAAAAGATGAAGGCATGCGCGGGTTCATCCTTGACCAACGTGCCGCGCGGTTTCTTCTGCCACTGCGAGCGCTGGCCTTGATAGAGGAATCCCCGCGTGATTACGGATAGCAGCTCCTGTGCCGTCCCGCGGTAGTCGCTGTAATAGGCCTCCGCACGGCCGGTCATCGCCACGCGGCAGACATGATGGAAGTCGTCGCTCCACACACCGTCCAGTCCCCACCCGCCCTGCTCGATCGGCGTGACGGTCTCGATTAATTGCGTTTCACATTCGGCGACGAGCACGATCGACCGCTGCCCCGCCGCCTCACGGGCTTGCTTCGAGACCTCCGCCAGCACGTGCACGGGACTGTCGTCATAAATGGCGTGAACCGCGTCAAGCCGCAAGCCGTCCAGGCGAAATTCCGAAATCCAATAGCACGCGTTCTGGACTACAAAGTCTCTCACCGCCCCCGAGCCGGGGCCATCGTAGTTGACCGCCTGCCCCCACTCATTGGGGTGACGATCCGTCACATACAGATCGCTGAAGACCGGCAGATAATTCCCGTCCGGACCGAAGTGGTTGTAGACGACGTCCAGGATGACGCCGAGACCGCGGGCATGGGCGGCGTCGACAAAACGCTTGAGCGCGTCAGGATCTCCGTACACGTGCGCCGGGGCAAACAGATCGACGCCGTCGTACCCCCAATTCCAACGGCCGGGAAACTCGGCCAACGGCATCAGCTCGATGATTGTGAAACCGCAGTCTTTTAATTCGTCAAGCTGCCCGATCGCGGTGTCGAGTGTGCCTTCCGGAGTGAACGTCCCGACGTGCAATTCATAGATGACCTGGCCGGGCATGCGGATACCGGCCCACCCTGCGGTGCGCCATTCATAGGCGGAAGGATCGATGATGAGCGATGGACCGTGCGGTCCTTCCGGTTGGTACCGCGAACAGGGATCCGGATAGGCCTCTCCGTTGTCCAGCCGATAGCGATACCGCATTCCGGCCCTCGCAATGGGAACAAGGCCTGAGAAATAGCCGGCTTCGTCTTTGAGCAAAGGAAAGCTGCGTCCGTCGTCTTCGAGGACGACGTCCACGCGGGCCCGCTTGGGCGCCCACACACGAAACCGAACGCCGACGGATTCCACTTGAGCGCCGAGGGTCATCCGCCAGGTGGAAACAGGCGTTGTCTGTTCCCCGACGGCGTTCGATGCAGACGTCATCATCGTCATCTGAACTCTTAAATGGAGTGTATGGAAGCGGAATGTGGAAGTGAGAAGAGCGCGTCGGCTCTTTCCTCATTTCAAATTCAACATTTAACATTCCCATTCAGGTCGCAGGGCCTGGGAAGGACCCTAGTAAAGGCATGAGTAGCTTCGATGCTTTTGCACGCCGCCGGCTTTATCCGGATTCAATTCTTCACCCGAAGAGGATCACAGGCCATGTATCGTCATTACTGACTTTCCATAGGGGTATTCCCAGGCGAATCGGGACCACCAAGCACGGTATGTGAATAGTAGAACGTCTAGAGGGAGGATTGTATGAACAGCTCACATTGGCGGGCGATCGTTTGCTTCGGTATCCTCTTGTCGGCGCAGGGGTGCGTCACGAATGCGACAACTGAGCTCATCGAAGCGCCCTTCGTGGCAACCACGGATCTCACCGGCGGCACCACCGCCGCCGCGGCCGACATCACCGGCGCCGTCACCGATTTTACGTCAAGCACGACGCCCGGGGCCGTCGGCAGCGACAACCCCGCGTGGACGAAAAAGCGCCTGCAGCTCTTCACCAACGCGTCGTACGACAATCTTCGATTCGACATTTCCCGCGGTCACGGAGAATATTTGGTATCGCTGGCCACGCTCGCCGGCGTTCCTTCGGCGCAGCTCCCGCAATTCCAATCGCTGATGCAGGACTCGTACAGCACGATGTTCGACGAGGTGCTGCCCGCGCGCGAATCGACCAGACAGATTGTCGACATCGCATGGGCTGCCGGCTATGGTCGACCGCGGTAGCGCCCGCGCGGGCCGCCTACAGGGGTTTGATGGTTTCCGCCGCGGCGACCTCAAGCGATCCCAGTCCCGCGTCATGGAACACCCGCTGCCACACGCCCGGAGACAGTTCATGCTTGAACACCACTCCCCTGGCATGGGCGAGCGCCTGATATTGCTCCGGGACGAGAATCTGTGACGTGACAACGGTGACCGGGAGGGAGGCCGTCGTCACGTCATCGCGCAGCTGCTCCAGGACCTCGAACCCGTCCATGCCGGGCATGTTCAAATCGAGGAGAACCAGCGCGGGTTTCAGCTCCTTGGCCATTCGCAGGCCCGCTTCGCCGCCGGTCGCTTCGACGATCGAACATCCGAACTCTTCAAGGTGATGGCGGATGATGTAGCGGTCCGTTTCCTGATCGTCGATGATCAGGACCAGCGGAGGTCCTTGGGCCGGATCGCGGCCGATCTTCGTCACCCGTTGCAGACGCTCGAGCAGCCAGGTCCGGCTCAGGGGTTTGAGGCAATAATCGTCCGCTCCCAGCGCCAGGGCTTTGCGCGGATCTTCGACGGTCGACACGATCAACACCGGCAACTTCGAGGTGGCTGCCTCGCGCTTGAGCTCTGCGAGCCATTGCCATGCCGGCTCGTCCGGCAAGAGGACATCGAGCACGATGGCCACCACCGAATATCGGCGCAATTGTTCGCGCGCCTGCCTGATGCTGCCGGCCGGAATAGGCCGGAACGCCGTGTGGCGCAGATATTTATCATACAAGAGCCGCGTTTCCGGTTCGTCCTCGACGACCAACACCGGCAACCTGGTGTCTTCGGCCGTCACCTGAACCATCTCGATCTGCTCCGCCCGCTCGATGTCGCTTACGACATGGTTGACAGGGATCGTCGCCATGAAGGTCGAGCCCTCGCCCACCCGGCTGCTCACATCGATCGATCCGCCGAGGAGCTGGGCCAGTTTTCGACACAACGGAAGGCCCAATCCGGTTCCCTTCACCTGCTTTTGAATCGGGTGATCCAACTGGGAGAATTCTTCGAAGATCCTGGTCTGATCCTCCTGCGCGATGCCGATGCCGGTGTCTGCCACGGAAAATGTGACGGAACCGCCGTCGGCAGTCAGCGCGGCGGCGACGCGCACCTCGCCGCGCTCCGTGAATTTGATCGCGTTGGAGATGAAGTTGCGCAGAATCTGGGAGACTTTCCCTTCGTCCGTGATCATCGGAGGAATGCCGGACGGATCTTCGAACACCAGGTTCACGGCGTTCGATACGAGCAGCGGCTTGAGCATGCCCCGCAGCGCGCTGAACAGGGTGGCGACTTCGAACTCGCCCGCCTTGACCGTGACCTTGCCCGCCTCGATCTTGGCGAGATCCAAAAGATCGTTCACGAGTTCGAGCAGATCTTCGCCGCTCCTGCGGATATAGTTGACCTGCTTCGTCTGTTCGGTGTTCAGCTCCCCGTCGGTATGCTCGAGCAGGAGATGCGACAGCGCCAGTATCGCGTTGACCGGCGTGCGAAACTCATGGCTCATGTTGGACAGGAAGCGTGACTTCATCTCGTCCGCTCGGCGCAAATGCGCGGCTTTTTCATCCAGCTCGGCGTAGAGCGCTACCACGCCGCGATTAGTGTCTTCCAGCTCGCCGTTCAGGCGGACGAGTTCCTGCTGCCGTTCGTGCAGCTCTTCGAGGGCACGCAGCAGCTCCTGGTTTTGCTGGCGGACTTCTTCGATCGGATTCTGCGGCTCCTGTTTGCCCACCTGCTTGGCCACCCGCTCAAAGGCCTTCCCGGTGAACAACGGCGCTCGGACAGGCAGAATCTTCAG
>JBKPKC010000424.1:0-6609 GCA_046765595.1 Nitrospirota bacterium | reverse complement strand
TCCCAACCCTGCCAGGGTCAATACCATCTGTAGAGCCAGTCCGACGGCCCATCCTGCCAGCACGGCGCTCCATTTGATTCGCGGGCGTCCCATCGACCATTGGGAAAAGGTCCGATCGACTTCCATGGCCGTCAGAAAACTCGGCAGACCGCCTATGCGACGAGGTAGGTCGTTTGAGGTTGCCGGCGGCTATGAGGAGCCGGTTTTGGCAGACCGCTGACGGCAGATCGAATCGTGTCAAGCAGCTTGGATCGTTCGAATGGCTTCTCGAGGATGGCATAGGCCGGCTCGAGCAACCCATGGGCCGGCTGCCCCGTCAATAACACGTCGCTCGTCGCCAGGATGACTGGCAATTCGGGCCACATCGCCTGCGCCAGGTCCAGCAGTTCCAGGCCGTCCATTTTGGGCATGTGATAATCCGTCAATAGGACGTCGTACCGCCGTTTTTTCAGCGCGTCGATGGCATCCAAGCCGTCGACCGCCTGGTACACGTTGTATCCGGCATCACTCAGGATTGAGCAAATGAGCGACCGAACAGCGTCATCGTCCTCTGCGACGAGCACTCGCTTTCCATAGCCGTCCATTGCAAAACCTCCTTACCCGTACTTGAACATCACAAATGGAGTAGCAAGGTCCGGACCTTTGGTATATGGACGGACCGATTTAAGTGCTGAGGACTTTTGCGGCAATGCACCCAGGAAATACCCCTGAGATCGGGACGCTCTGTCCCAGGGGTGGACAAGGTGTCCGGGTCAGCAGGGGAACCCGAAATACCGAAGCTTTCTAAGCAGCGTCTTCCGATGAATTCCCAGAATGGTGGCGGCGCGGCCGAGATCCTGGTTGTGCGCCTCCAACACCCGGAGGATATGATCCTTTTCCAATTCGGCGAGGGTGACCCACCCCCGTGCCTGAGCGGCGGCCTGCACGGTGGCGCTCTGTATACTCTGCGGCAGATCTTCGGGAAAGATGACGGGATGCGGGGTCAACGCGAGTGCGCGCTCAATTGCATGTTCCAGCTCCCGGATGTTTCCTGGCCACCAATATCGGTTCAACAAGGCCATGGCCTCGGGAGAGATGCCCGTGACCGGGGGATTCTTCTTCCCGCCGTACATTTGAACGAAGTATTGGGTGAGCAACGGGATGTCTTCCGCGCGTTCGCGCAAGGGCGGAATGTTGATGGTCACGACGTTCAAGCGATAATACAGGTCTTCCCGAAACGTTCCGGCTTTGACCAGCTGCTCCAGATCTTTCTTCGAGGCGGCGACGATGCGTACGTCGATGGTCATAGGAGACGTGCTGCCGACCCGCCTGATCTCGCGTTCCTGGATCACCCGCAAAAGCTTGCCTTGCAGCACCGGCGACAGGTCGGCCACCTCGTCCAAGAAACAGGTGCCCAAATGGGCTTTCTCCAGGAGGCCTTTCTTCGAGGCCACGGCGCCTGTAAACGATCCGCGCTCATGGCCGAAGAGTTCTGATTCAAGCAGCGTTTCCGCGAGGGAGCCGCCGTCGACCGCGACGAACGGACCGGCGCTTCTGGCGCTGTTGGCGTGAATTGCGCGGGCAATCAACTCCTTGCCCGTGCCGCTTTCCCCTTGGAGCAGCACGGTGCTCTCCGTATTTGCGACCCGGGCGATGGACTTGTAGACCGACACGATCCCCGGGCTGCTGCCGACCAGATTGTCGAAGCGGTATCGATGTCTGAGCTGTTCTTTGAGCGCCTGGTTCTGCCGAGAAAGATTCTTGTGCTCCAGTGCCCGGCGAACGACCAGACGGATGTCGTCCACAATGAACGGCTTGCTCAGGTAGTCGAAGGCGCCGGAGCGTAGTCCGTCCACGGCCGTTTTGAGCGAGCCGTAGGCCGTCATCAGAATGACGGGTACATCCTGATGCCGGACGCGCAGCTCGGCCAGCAGGCCCATGCCGTCCAGATCCGGCATATGGATGTCCGAGATGACAAGGTCGGGCGAGCGGCTGCTGATGCGATCGAGGGCCGTCTTGCCGTCGGCAGCCGTCTCGACGCTGTACCCCTCCTTCGACAGAATTTCTCTTAAGAGGGTGACGGTTTCTTCGTCGTCGTCGACGACCAATATATGAGAAGGCTCATCCATTAATGTGCCCCTTTGCCGGCGGCGGGCAGTTTGATGGTGAACGTCGTACCCTTGCCTGGCTCACTGTCGACGGTGATCCGTCCGTCGTGCGCCCGCACGGTTTCCTGGACGATCGCCAAGCCGAGCCCCGTCCCTCTGCCGGCTTGTTTGGTGGTGAAAAACGGTTGAAAAATCTGCGCCGAGTGATCCGGTTTGATGCCGTGCCCCGTATCGGCAATTTCAATGGCTACCGCGCCGGTCTGATGCAAGCCTCGGCCCAGCGTCACGGGATCGGCCGTGGCTGTGCGCAAACAGAGCGACCCTCCGTTGGGCATCGCTTGTAACGCATTTTCAATGAGATGGTTGAATGCCTCCTGCATGTGTTGTCGGTCCGCCTCGACGAGCGGTAGATCCGCGGTCAGTTCCGTTATGCAAGCAACATGCTGGCGTTCGCATTCCGTTCGGAACAGGCTGGCGCATTCGCGCAAGCAGTCGTTGATGTCGATCTTCGCCCGTACCGGCGGCGCGCGCCGCGTGTACAGCAGCAAATCTTGAATGATGCGCGAGGTCCGTTCGATCTGCGCTTCCACGGTTTGCAGCCGTCCCCTCACTTTGGAAGGCAACGACAGATCCTCCATCAGCAATTGGACGTGGCCTGACAGCGCCGTCAGCGGGGTGCCGATCTTATGAGCGACGGTGGCGGCAAACTGGCCGATGGCCGAGAGTCGCTGTGCACGGGCGGCGGCATGCTGCGCGGCGGAGAGCATTTCATTGGAGCGGGCCAGGGCTTCGTTTTTCGCCCGCAGCTCCTCGCTGGTATGCCGCAAATCGTCTTCCGCCTGTTTCCGGTCGCTGATGTTGCGGAGTACGACGGCAAGGCCTGACGTCGTTTTGTCGGAACCTAACACGGCGAATGCCTGCACATGCAGCCACTCGGCGTGGACATTTTCCTGACGGCATTGGATCTCATAGGCGACCGGCTCACCGGTCTCGCGCAATCGTTGGAATCGCTCCGGATCGAGACCGAGGGACGCCCATAAGGCGCCCGGCGTGTCGGCGGTCAGCAATGCCTCGCGGGACTGGCCCACGAGACCGACGAACGCGTCGTTGACTTCGAGAGGCCGTCCATCGAATGTGGCGTAGGCAATGGCATCATGGGAGGAGTGGAAAATGCTTTTGAACCGCTCCTGCACCTCGTGCAGCGCCGCCTCGGCTCTGGCCCGGCCGTGCTGTTCGAGCAGCAGCCGATAACGGCCCTCGCTTTCCCGTAAGGCCTCGGCGATCCGGCGGTATTGGAGGAGGAAGAGACCCGTGAACAGGAGCACTACGAGTCCCAAGCCGCGGTTGATGAGGGCCAATTCGTAGGAAATTCCCTGTTTCGAATCGAACATGCCGACCAACAGCAACGCGCTGCTGATAGCCAAGGCCACACCGGTGTATTGGGGCAAGAGTTGGGTCGTCAGCACCACCGGCACGAGATACAGCAACCAGACCGCGACGCCCAACGGCAAAATGCGATCGGCGGCGAAGGTAGCGAGCGTGACGGTGAGGAGCAGCACGACCGTCACGGCAAGTCTGCTGCCCCTGTCGATGCGTGGGGTGTGCTCGTCTATTCCCATCTCTCGTGTCGCATGTCTCATGTCGGGACAAGTTGTCCGCTTCGGTCAGCCTGTTGAAAAGAGGGGAGAAACTGTTTTACGCGATTGTTCTTTGTAATTTCAACAACCTACGTCTTGATCGTTTGTCTGGCAGTCTTTGTGCTTTCCCAGGGGATGAGCAATGGCGGATCGGTGATGCGGCCCGCCCGGCACTGAACCTCTCTGGACAAAGGAGACGCCAGCATGAGTTGTGAGCGATGCGGAGGTTTCAAGGTGTTCGACTACTTCGACGGCCCGTTTCACTGTAGCGGTTATCGTTGCATCAACTGCGGCGCGATCACGGACATGCAGATCGCAATGACGACGCAGACGAGGACAGTAATCCCCCCGCGTCGGACAAAACCTGTCCGCCGACCTTCACTTGTTTCGCCTCAAGCCGGGACTGCACATCCTGGTCAAACTGAACACCAGCCATGAGTCCACACCACGACCCGACCGTGCCGGTTGTTGACGCGCACCGGCACGCCGGAGGGTTCCTGAACTGAAGAGTTTCGGAACCAACAGTGACGTCAATGGAATCTTCCTCGCCGGAGCTTTCATACAAAGCCTCCTTTCCGATCCCACCGATTCCCCGGACATTTAAGGCCAGTGTCTTCGAAGACTAGGGGGGAGTACACTGGGATAACCCCTAGGCTGATTTTCGAATTCGCTTCTTCTAGGTCGCTACAGGCCCGTTACCAGATGCAGTCGAGCCATGGCGCGGAGCGGTAGCGGCCTGACCGCTCATCTGGCCACAAGGCTGCAACCAGGTCGAACAGCGTTTTGATCATCCGTTCCTCTGCACGTGCCCACCAAACGAGCTGTCCGCGGGGGATCGAAACCACCTGGTCCGCCACACAGGCGCTCAGGCGAAAACCGTAGGGTGCCGTAAGCCGCTGGAGGTGATGAGCGGAATAGCCGTAGAGGTAGGGAAATGTCAGGAGGTTGCTGCAGGCCATCGCGACGTCAAACGGCCGCCGCAGCAGGCGGGGAAGAAGACCGCGCAACCGGAGCATCCCTGCGAAGCACGCCCCATTCGGTACCCGCAGTACGAGCAAACCGCCGTTACGTAACAGGTGGACGGCCTGCTCCAACAACGGCCGGGGATCAGGCAGCTGATCGAAGGTATTCCACACCACCACTGCATCGAATGAGCCCGGTCCGAAATGTGCCTCTTCCACCGTCCCTTCAAAGATCGGAAGTCCGCGGTTCCGACAAAATGCCGCGACATCCCTGCCCGGATCAACGCCAACCATGTCCCAACCCTCTTTTTGACCTTCGAGCAAGAAACCGCCGACAAAGCTGCCGACTTCCAACACCCTGGGACGGGAGCGTCTGCGGATCTTGGCGAGATATTTTGCCACGAGCGGCACCTTCGTTCTCGCCCAGGCTTGTTGAGTCTCAAGCTCTGCCCGCAGGTAGCGCTCGTCATAGTGCTCAGTCTCGTAGGCCTTCGTAACGGCTTCCGCCGTCGGCCGCGGATTCCGATACAACAGCGCGCATTCTTCACAGGCGACTACGGCGGCCGCATAGTCCTGGGTGAACTCGACGCGATCGGTTGCCGTTGACGCGTCCTGCCGGCGCCAACGGCTGCGATAGAAGGATTCGAGAAATTGCTGTTGTGCAGCGATGTCTTCCGCCGAACAGACGAGGCGGAAACGGGGGGAGCCGCACAGCCGGCATCCGACGAACACCTGCGGCTGGCCTTCGAGATCCACGGCGCCGGTCTTGAATTTTCCGACCGTTGATTCCATGTTCGCGCCAATTCCTCCTACTGTAGGAGTGCCGCCGGAGAGCGCCTACTGGGCAGAACCCAAGACCACTCGCTCGATCAGGATGTTGACCGAAGAAGTTCAAAAACTAGGGGACTACCTAGTATGTCCGCTGCCGGGTTGAGCGTACCGTCTTGGTTGGGTCATACCGCTGATGAGGAGGAGAACATGAAGCCAAGGCCACCCGCTCCTTCTTCTTTTACACCGGACTACCCCGGCATGTCGCCCGATATCACCGGCAAAATCTTCCAGATGGTGAAGCATCGGCAGGCGTGCGATATGGAGGACTTGTTGAAAGCGTGTTCATCGTACACGTGGAATCAAGTCTTCCTCGAAGTTGACCGCTTGAGCCGGACAGGGGAACTGCGCTTGTTTTCCAAGCGCGCCGGCGTCTACACGGTCACTCTTCCGGCCGCATGACAGGTCTGCACGCAACGTTGTAATTTTCGCTCAGACCGACGGCAACGCTTTCTGCGGCGCACGGTTGGTGCGCTCATATCGAATGAGCGCTTCAGGCAACCGCTGCATCATGTGCTCCATTCGGCGATCGTAGGTGAAATGTTCGAGCACGTGGTCGTTCACATGCTCTCTCGATCGCATCCGCTCCCACAGTCGTGACAATTCGTGCGGGTCATAGCCTGCGTCCGCCATCAGCGTAAGTCCCAGCTCGTCGGCGCGGAGTTCTTCCTGATACGTGAAAAGCAATGATTCTCGTGCGTCACTGTCGACGCATGCCGACGACGGCGGTGTCTCAGAGGCGAGCGCGTGCGCAAGCTCATGACTGAGCAGCGCCGCCAGGCCGGCCTCGGTTTCAGCAATGCGGAACGTGCCCGTATACACCATGATACCGCCGTCCGGCCGGACAAATGCTCGAAGCCTCTCAGGGTCGTCATATACGGCAATGACCCAGCATTGAGCACGTGCGCGTGACCCATATTCGGACCGTTGGGCTGCGGCGATGAGGCGGGAAGAGATCCGTACGACGGGATCCAGTAGCCTGGGATGGTTGACCAACCGTCCCGCTTCTGTCTGAAGCGCGTCGTGAGCGGCCGGCCGCGTCAGCGTGTCTTGGGAGAGTACAGTGATCCGTATGGGCGTCCTGTCTCTTATACA